>NZ_JBIBGE010000027.1:0-105826 GCF_042956345.1 Pseudomonas sp. NPDC008258 | reverse complement strand
CAGGGATAGTGCCGTGCCACGGCGGCGAGGTTGCCGATGGGCAAGGTTTCGGTAATCGGGGCGCTGCTCCAGGCCAGCGGCATGCGTCGGTCAACCGGCTTGAAGTCTTCGACCCAGGTTTGCAGGGCACTGACGGGCAGCACATGGGGCTGGGTGGAGGGGGCCTGGTTGCCCGCTATCAGCTCGGCCATGTCCATTCGGCGCATGTGCCGTTTGCGCAAGGCGGGGGAAGCGGTGATGCGGGCGGTAACGGCATTGGTCCACAGGTGCGGGCTGTAGCCGATCCACACTTCCCTGGCGGTGTCCTGGCAGGTGTCGGCCCAGACCCAGCCCTGGGTCTGGCCAGACAGGTAGCGGTCGCGGCGGTGATAACACGCCAGGCCCTGGTAGCGCAGTTCCTGGTAACGGCCTGCGCCTTTGTGTTCATGAATGACCAGTTTTTCGCCCAGAGGGCCCGTCATGAACACATAGACGTAGCCTGGGCGCAGCGCACGGAGGGTATAGGCCGAGTGATGCAGCGCAGCGAAGCCTTGTTCGAGGTTGAAGCCCGCGTCAGCGTAGCGGCAGGCGGGGGCATTATCGGTGCGCGGTACGATGGCGTAGCGGATAGGCAGGATGGGGACGCGGGCGCTGCACGCCGGGCCGGAAGTGGCGCTGCTGACGGAGGCGTTAGTCATATGAACTCCTTGCTCAGGGGCTGCCTTTGCAGGTCACGAAGTATGCGTAAGGCGGCCTGTTCCAGTATCCGGGAAGTGATAAATGAGTTGAGCTTGATGGGTGTGTGGCGTGGGGCTGATAATGATTTAGCTAATATTGGAGTGCAAAACACTGCCTTGATTCTGCACGCAGAGTCGAGCCGAGAAGTGTAATAATATGTTGGGGTTCAAGAGCTGATGAGTTTGTCGCGGTAAGTTAACGGCGGGAAGTGTTGTTTGTATTTGTAGGAAGTTTCTTTTTTTATTGTTGATATATAAACGTCTAGTTCTTGCACTTGGCCATCACTACTTGGCAAGTCCTTGGGGTGCCCCCTGACCGGCTGGCATAACGCACGCAGTTGTTTAGCGATTTTTGCCGCGCGATGCTCAGCGTATTACCCCATGCCAGGCCGCCTTCACCGGTTGTGGGCACGGCTTTGGCAAAGCAGTTGGAGCCGACCGTGGAAGCCGCGTAGCGTGTCTTGCTGTTTTTGCTGGAGCAGCCCGCAGTGAGTGCCAGGCACAGGGCGAGCAGGGTGGTCAGTGCAATGGAGGCGTGCGCGCCGTTCACTTTGCCGTTCATGTCTGCTCCTGAGGCACATCCCGAATACCTTGCAGGATATTTCATTGAAGCGAAACGGTGAACTATCGCGATGACAAGGGGCTCCTTTGCATAGCGCAGACCGTGCGCATCTGGTGGCACAAGCTCATCAGCCCTTGGGTCACTGAATGAAAAGGAGGCACTGTGACCACACCTGACCAAACCTTCCATCGCCATACACCAAGCCCGCTCCACGCCCTGTTGCTGGCAGGCAGTGTGCCGTTGTTTCTCGGTGGGTTGCTAAGCGACATAGCTTACTTCAACAGCTACCAGATCCAATGGAGTAACTTCGCCGCCTGGCTGATCGCCGGAGGCTTGGTGTTCTGCGGGCTGGCACTATTGTTCGCACTCGCCAACCTGGTCCGTGCAGAGCGCAAAAGTGGGCGGCCGACGTTGTGCTTTGTGCTGTTATTGGTGACCTGGGTGCTTGGCTTGATCAACGCCTTCGAACATGCCAAGGACGCTTGGGCAGTGATGCCGGCGGGGTTGGTGCTGTCGGTAATCGTCACGGTGCTTGCGTTGATCGCTGCCTGGACCGGTTTGAGCAATCTGCGCTCGGGAGGTGCGGTATGAGGCCTTTGCATGCGTTGAGCCTGTTGAGCGTGGCGTTGCTACTGAATGCCTGCGGCGGTGATGGCGAGGCGACCCAGGCCCTGGGCCCGGACCCGAAGTTGCCAGCGCCTCAGCGTGGCTTGCTGCCGAGCATGAAGATCGCCGAGCCGGTTGCCTGGGGTGAACAGAAGCCGACGGTGCCGGAAGGCTTCAGTATCACAGCCATCGCCACCGACCTGAGGATTCCGCGGCAGAGCCTGGTACTGCCCAATGGCGACATTCTGGTAGCCGAGGGGCGGGGCGGGAGTGCGGCCAAGCTCAAGCCCAAGGATGTGATCGCCAGCCAGATCAAGGCCAAGGGTAACACCCAGGTCAAAGGTGGCAACCGGTTGACCTTGCTGCGCGATGCCGACGGCGATGGCACCTACGAGGTGCAGACGGTGTTCGCGGAAAACCTCAATGCGCCCTACGGCCTGGCCTTTGCCAACGGCAAGCTGTATGTGGCCAACCAGGATGCGTTGGTTCGTTTCGACTACCGGGCCAACCAGACCAAGGCCGACGGGCCGCCCACCAAGGTCACTGATCTTCCAGCCGAGATCAACCACCACTGGACCAAGGCGCTGACGGTCAGCCCGGACGGTCGTTACCTGTATGTGGGCATCGGTTCGAACAGCAACATCACCGAGCGTGGCCTGGAGGCAGAGGTCGACCGCGCCATGGTCTGGCAGGTCGATGCCGAAACCGGCGCCCACCGGCCTTATGCCACCGGCTTGCGCAACCCGACGGCATTGACCATCCAGCCGCAGACCGGGCAACTGTGGGCGGTGGTCAACGAGCGCGATGAGCTAGGCCCCGATCTGGTGCCGGATTACCTGACGTCGGTGCGTGAGGGTGGGTTCTATGGGTGGCCCTACAGCTACTGGGGGCAGAACGTGGATGAGCGGGTGCGGCCACAGAACCCGGACAAGGTGGCGGCGGCGATCAAGCCGGACTACAGCCTGGGTTCGCATGTGGCTGCGTTGGGTGTCGATTTCTCGATCCCGGCCATGGGCGAGCGTTTCGCCAATGGTGTGTTCGTGGGTGAGCACGGCAGCTGGAACCGCCCCGCCCCGGTGGGCTACAAAGTGGTCTTCGTGCCGTTCAGCAATGGCAAGCCGGCAGGGGAACCCGTCGACTTCGCCACGGGCTTCCGGGGTGAGGATGGCAAGACGCGTGGCCGACCGGTGGGGGTGACGGTGGACCCGCATGGGGCGTTGATCATTGCCGATGACCTGGCGAATACGGTGTGGCGGGTGACGCGTCTGTAGGAGATGTCCCAGCCCTTGGTGCTGCGCTGTCACGCAGAGAACCCTGTGGGAGCGGGCGTGCCCGCGAAGAATCCAACGCGGTGCACGGCACCGGCTGCGCCGGTGTTCGCGGCGGTTCGACGCCTCGACACGCCCGTTCCCACAGGATTACAAGGCCTGGAGGCGGCAAGGCAGCAGGCCGGCGGGCAGGGTCTATGCTTGTTGGCGCGTGAACACTTCGCGCCCCTATCCGGTCTTGATCACATGGAAGCAGGCCTATGAACCCGATTTGCTCTCTTGCTCGTGCTGTTGCCCTGGCCACGCTGGTTTCCACTGCCAGCCTCTCGGTGCAGGCTGCCGATATCCCGATCGCCAGCGAGGCGCTGGAAAGCCACATCACCACGCAGGTTACCGCCATCGACCTGGCCAACCGCCAGGTCACGGTAAAAGGCCCAGATAACAAGAAGGATGTGACGTTCCAGCTCACGGAAAAGGCCAAGGCCCTGCCCAACCTCAAGGTGGGTGACAAGGTCGATATCTACGTGACCCGCGCCGTGGCCTATGTGCTCAATACCGAGGTGGGTGGGGCGCCGAAGGCCAGCGAGGAGTCGGGTACCATTCGCGCCACGGCGCAAAACCCCAACCCGGGCGGGGAGGCGTTCCGGCAGGTTAGGGTTACCTCGCAGATCAAGAAGATCGACCTTGGGAAGCATGAAGTGAGCCTGCTGCCGCCGGAAGGCAAGTTGCAGGTGGTCAAGGTCGAAAGCCCGGACCTGCAGGCGCGCATGAAGAACCTCAAGGTCGGCCAGACGGTCGATGCGATCTACACCGAAGTGCTGCGCATCGAGACCTCGCGCTAACGCCCCTGTTATCGAGGCAAGCTACGGGTTGCCCGCGTATGGATCCGCCGTGAGGCCTTGCACGACGGCGGATGCTCGTCGAACAGCCGGGTCACCCAGTCGGGCCGGGTTTTGCTGGCATCGTTGAGCCAGTTGGCAACCGAGTCCTGGGCGTACTTGTCGGCTTCGGCCAGCCGGGGTATCAGCAAGGGCTCGGCCACTTCCGGTGTTTGCTTGAGTGTGGCGATGTGCTCGCACCACACGCCACGGGGGCGCAGTACCTCGATGCAGAAGCGACGTACCAGCGGGTCTGGGTCGCCGGCATGTTGGCCGAGCACCGCAAGGGCATGCTCCAGCTCCCGGCGCAGGCGTGGCCGTAGCGCCATCCAGGCCCATTCGCGCACGCCGAAATGTGCATCGCGGGCGAACCGCAGTTGCGCCCGCAGCGCCGCCACCAGGTCCTGCGTGCGTGACAGGTGCGCCTGGGCGAAGCTTGCCCAGCTGCGTACGGTATCGCTGGTGTGCACGCTGCACTGCTCGAACACGTGCTGGCTTGCTGGCGAAGGTGCTTGCTCCAGCCACTGCCCCAAGGTTTGCCCAATGGCGGCAATTTTCTTCGAGAGGCCAAGAGGCCGGGTTTGTTCGGCGCAGGCAGCCAAAGGCTCTATAAGTTCGGCGGGTAGCTGGTCTGCCAATGCCCCCACCAAGGCGCTTTGGTCAACTGCCAGGCATTCGGCGAGGTTGCGGGTTGGCAACTGCCCGTTATTGATTCGCGTTGTGCGTTCATCTGTCATCGAATGTGCTCCATCACATACGGTCTCATCTCGGTTCTGCCATGGCTGCGCCGGTTTGGGCGCTGTGTGCCGTGGCCGGGAAGCATCCTGGCACAATCGACACCACACACAGTATCCATTTGGCGAATGAAGTCTGTGCATGCTTTCGATTTCCATAGATACAGTGAATTTACCGATGATGGCCTCCTGCTTGTCGAGAATGAGGTCTGCCATGTTCAGTAAAGCCCTGTGCCTTATGGCACTACCCTTTGCCCTGGCGTTGCTCGCCGGCGCCGTGCTGCCATTCCAGGCCGCGGGTAACGCCGCCGTGGGCCGTGCGCTGGGGCATTGGCTGTGGGGTGCATTCACGTCGTTGACGGTGAGTTCATTGGTGGTGATCGCCGCGTTGCTGATCTTGCGGGTGCCGGCACCGGACATGAGCAAGGCCCTGCAAGGGCCTTGGTGGCTGTGGATCGGCGGCGTGCTGGGGGCCATGTATGTGGCGGGTGCGGCAGCGCTCACACCGAAACTGGGCGCGGCAGGGTTCCTGGTGCTGGTTGTGGCCGGGCAAATCATCACGGCCGTGCTTGCCGACCATTTCGGCGTGATGGGCCTGGGTGGCAAACCACTCAACCTGGCCAGGTTGGCGGGTGTGGTGTTGATTCTGTGCGGTGTACTGCTGGTGCAGGGCACTTGGGCGCCCGCAGCGCCGGCCAGTGGCTCGGCCGTGGTGAAACAGCCCGAGGGCTGATCAGCTCGTCGGTTGGCTGCAGGCCCACACGGCTTCGCGCAGCCACCGATGCCCGGGGTCGTTGTCCTTGCGGCTGTGCCAGGCTTGCTGGTAGTCGAAACAGGGAATTGGCAGTGGCGGTTCGAACTGGCGTAACGCCTTGTGCTGCTGCAACGAGCCGGCCGCCCGGCTGGCTACGGTAAGGATCAGGTCGGTACCGGCCAGTACCTCGACCGCCGCGCTCCAGTGCGGCAAGGCCAGGGCGATTCGGCGGTGCAGTCCTTGGGCCGCCAGCGCACGTTCTATTTCATCGAAGGCATCGGGGCGCATGGCCATCAGCACATGCGGGCGTGACAGCCAGTCTTCCAGTGCCAGGTCGCCGCTGGCGGGCAGCACCTGGCGGTCGGCAACGCTGATGAAACGATCGGCAAACAGCGGTTGGGCAGTGATGTCCTGTGGCAAGTCCGGGAAGATGCCCAGCGCCAGGTCCAGTTCGCCGTCGAGCAGTTGGGCCTGCATGGTTTCGCGGCTGGCCTGGCTGATGGCCAGGTCTACCCCGGGCGCGACCTGGCGCAGGTGGCGCATCAGGGGAGGCAGGATGATGCGCGAGGAGTAATCCGATAACGACAGCCTGAAACGCCGCTGCGCCTTGCCTGGCTCGAACTGGGGTGTGGCCAGCAGGCCGTTGAGGCTACCCAGGGCGTCCTGCAACGGGCTGGCCAGCGACTGGGCGAGGGTGGTGAGGGCCATGCGGCCGTTCTGGCGCACCAGCAAGGGGTCGTCGAAGTGCTCGCGCAACTGCGCCAACGCATGGCTTACCGCCGGCTGGCTGGCTGGCTGGCTGGCTGGCTGGCCGGCTGCGGTGCAGGCGCAACGCGGCGCGGGTCACGTGTTTCTCGCTGAGCAGCGCGTGCAGGGCGAGTAGCAGGTTGAGGTCGATCTTGCGCAGTTCATCCATGAGGTGAATGGCCCTGGTTGTTTCTGTCGGTCTGGATCAGCTTAACAAATGATCCGGCAGCAACGCCCTCATTCCGTAAGGCGTGGCGGGTGCGCTATCCGGGGTTATACTCCCCCTCCGTTTCACTGTTATCCGAGTACTCCGATGGGTCTTTCTGCAACTGCAACACCCGAACCGCGCCGCCTGGGCGCTCCGTTGATCGCCATGGCCCTGCTGCTGGCCGGCGTCTGGTTTCTCAACCTTAATGCCGGTTTCAAGCAGGTATTGCTGCTGCTCGTTGGCGCGGCACTGGGCCTGACGCTGTACCACGCCGCCTTCGGCTTCACCTCGGCCTGGCGGGTGTTCATCAACGAGCGACGTGGCGCGGGCCTGCGTGCGCAGATGGTCATGCTGAGCCTGGCTGTGCTGCTGTTCTTCCCGGCGCTGTCGGCCGGCAGCCTGTTCGGTAGCCCGGTCAATGGCCTGGTAGCACCTGCGGGCGTGTCGGTGGTGTTCGGTGCATTCATCTTCGGCATCGGCATGCAACTGGGTGGCGGCTGCGCGTCGGGCACGCTGTTCACCGTGGGCGGCGGCAATGCGCGCATGCTGGTGACCCTGCTGTTCTTCATCATCGGCTCGGTGACCGCCACGCACCATGCCGATTGGTGGTTTGCCTTGCCGTCGTTCCCGGCAACCTCGATCGTGCAGGCGTGGGGCGTGGTGCCGGCACTGCTGGTGAGCCTGGCGGTGTTCGGGCTGATCGCCTGGGCCACCGTGATGCTGGAAAAACGCCGTCACGGTGCGCTGGAAGCGCCGCTTGCCAGCGAGCATCAGGGCCTGCGTCGCTTCCTGCGCGGCCCATGGCCGCTGTTGTGGGGTGCCATCGCCCTGGCCCTGCTGAACTACGCCACCCTGGCGCTGGCGGGGCGGCCTTGGGGCATTACCTCGGCCTTTGCCTTGTGGGGGGCCAAGGTCCTCGATGGGCTGGGCGTGGATGTCGGCAGCTGGGTGTTCTGGCAGGCGCCGGCCAATGCCAAGGCCTTGGCCTCGCCGCTGTGGCAAGACATCACCACGGTGATGGACCTGGGCATCGTGCTGGGGGCGCTGCTGGCAGCTGGCCTGGCCGGGCGTTTTGCGCCAAGCCTGAAGATCCCGCTACCGTCGCTGGTGGCCGCAGTGATTGGCGGCCTGCTGCTGGGTTACGGTTCGCGCCTGGCCTATGGCTGCAATATCGGGGCGTACTTCAGTGGCATTGCATCGGGCAGCGTACATGGCTGGCTGTGGTTGGTTGCTGCCTATGCCGGCAACCTGATCGGTGTGCGCTTGCGCCCGCTGTTTTTCGCCGGTGAGCGGCGCCCTGCGGTGCTGACGGGCTGCTGAAACACTCTGTGAATTGCTGCAAGGGGTGCAGGAATCATCTGCACCTCGCCTGATTGTTCAATATCACCTGCCTGATTAGCCTGAATCCCTCTCCCAACCAACAGGATTCGATCATGGCTACCCGCATTATGCTTGACCGCACCGGCAGCGCCGATGTCATGCAGATTGAACACGTTCAAGCACCAGCCCCGGGGCCCGGACAGGTCTGGCTGGAGCAGACCGCCATGGGTGTAAACCCGCTCGACCTGTTGCAGCGCAAGGGCGGTGCGCCCTTGGCCTTGCCATCTGGCCTGGGCTTGGAAGGCGCAGGCAGGGTCATGGCCGTCGGCGATGGCGTGCACAACGTGCAGGTGGGTGACCGGGTCGCCTATGCAATGGGGCCGGTCGGGGCCTACGCCAGCGGCCGGCTGTTCCCGGCCGAGCGGCTGGTCAAGCTGCCGCCGCAGCTGGCTGACGAGGCTGGCGCAGCGGTACTGTTCAAAGGCATTACCGCGCAGTACCTGCTGAAAACCACCTATGCCGTGGGCCCCGGTACCCAAGTGCTGTTGTATGGCGCTGCCGGTGCCCTGGGCCAGCTGATGGCGCCGTGGGCTCGGCACCTTGGGGCGACGGTGATTGGCGTGGTATCGCGCCCGCAGAGTGTGGCCAGGGCGCAGGCGGCTGGCTGCCACCATGTGCTGGTGTTCGATGCGGCAACGCTGGCAGGTCAAGTGCGCGAGCTGACGCAGGGGCAGGGCGTGGACGTGGCCTATGACTGCGTCGGCAAGGTGTCGCTGGAGGCGTCGCTGGACAGCCTGCGGGTGCGCGGCCTGCTGGTGTCGTTTGGCGGTACCTCCGGTGCCCCGGCGGCAATCGAGGTAGCCACGCTGAATGCCAAAGGCTCGTTGTACCTGACCCGGCCGTCGCTGGCTGCCCATACGCGCACGGTTGACGAGTACCAGCAGCGCGCCGCCGATGTGCTGGCCGCCGTCGCCGAGGGTATCATCCAGCCTCGGGTCTGGCGCTGCTACCCGTTGGCCGAAGTGGCCAGGGCTCATCGGGACCTGGAGCAAGGGCTGTCGGAGGGCGCGCTGGTCCTGACCGCCTGATACCCGACCTCGCCACCGAGCCTTGCCATGGATGCCTTTGACAGCCGCCGCGCCGATGAACTTGCCACCTTGCTGGCCCTGCACGAGCAGGGGTCGTTTGCGGCTGCCGGGCGGCATTTGGAGCGCCACCCCACGGTGCTGTCCAAGCGCCTGAGTGCACTGGAGGCACGCCTTGGCATTCGCCTGGTGGAGCGCAGCACGCGGCAGCTGCGTTTTACCGATGAGGGCGAGCGGTTGGTAGCCAAGGTGCGCGAGGCCAACCGCCTGATCGCCGAAGCGGAACAGGAAGCTGCCGAAGGTGCTGCAACGATTCGCGGGCGCTTGCGCCTGGCGTTGCCAGCGGCCATGGGCCGGCGCTGGTTGAGCGGGATGCTGGCTGACTTTGTGCTGGCCTACCCGCAGGTGACGGTGGACGCCGAGTACGCCGACCGTTTCGTCGACCTGATCGGTGAGGGTTTTGACGCCGCCATTCGCATTGGTGAGCTGGCGGACAACCGCCTGGTGGCCAGCAAACTCTGCGATCACGTGCGCATCCTGTGTGCGTCGCCGGAGTACCTGGCCCGGCATGGCGCACCTGGCCGGCCGGAGCACTTGGTCGACCATAATTGCCTGGGGTTCAGTGGCTTACGTTCATTTCCCGAATGGCGGCTAATGAATGCCGGGCAGCAGGTGAGCGTCAAGGTGGCAGGCAACTTGCGAAGCAACGACAACGAAGCGCTGCTGGAAGCGGCGCGGCGTGGTGTGGGCATTCTTGCCGGGGGCGACTGGCTGATGGGTGAAGACCTTGCCAGCGGGCGGCTGGTGAGGGTGTTGCCGCAGTGGCAGCTGGATGTGGCTGCGGGGATCTACCTGGTGCGGCCGACCGCGCGCCTCAATACAGCCGCCCTGGGTGCCTTCAAAGCCTGGCTGGAGGCACACTTCGAAGCGGGCGCGCCGTGGCGAGGCTGAGGCGGGCTGCGCGGTGCTCCAGCTTATCGTCTGGCAACAGCATGCTGTACGCACTGCTCGTAGTACGTTTGCTTGATCGCTGCGGGCTTGAGCCGCGAGCGGCTGTTGTAGGTCTGCTCGGTAATGCCGAAGGCGGTCATGCGCATCCACGGTTTGGGGAACTTGCGTACCTGCAGCTTCTTGCGCGTGGCATACAGGGTTACCCCGGAAAGCTTGGCCTGCTGGGCCTCGGCGGCTATCTGCGCACCCCAGCCGCAGGTGTGGCGATCGTTCTGGTTCAGCGCGCGGGCCTGGGCGCCAAAAGCGAGCGTGGCCAGCACACAGCCGGCCACAGTAGCTAGAAGTACTCGCATGTTGCTGTCCTAAGCATCTGAAGAAAAAGGGAGTTTGCCTTCCATTTCAGCTGCTGGGGGCCAGCAAATTGCCGTCAGTTCACGGCCATGCGCAGCGGGCTGACAGCAGGCCTGCGTAGGCTGGCCCAGGCCAGGCTGGCAACCCAGATTACCGACACGCCGTAGTTCAGGCGTTGATACAGGCC
Source organism: Pseudomonas sp. NPDC008258 (assembly GCF_042956345.1). Taxonomy (NCBI): domain Bacteria; kingdom Pseudomonadati; phylum Pseudomonadota; class Gammaproteobacteria; order Pseudomonadales; family Pseudomonadaceae; genus Pseudomonas; species Pseudomonas sp. NPDC008258. Next base: position 95,459 of record NZ_JBIBGE010000027.1, on the reverse strand, counting down.
GAACAGCTGGCCGCTTTGCACCGCTTGGCCCATCAGCGCAACGGTTACGATCGCCAGTACCACACAGGCCAGGGAGAACAGCGCGAGGGCGCGCGACCCGGCAATGCGATTGCCCAGCCAGGCCCAGAGTGCGCTGGCCAGGGTAAGCGAGAGGAACATCAGCAGGCCGAACAGGTTATGCAGCTGCTGCGAGGCGGAAGGCTGTGCGGGAGCGCAACCCTGGTCGCATGGGAACCAGCCGGTACCCAGGCTGCCGACACCATGCAGCAACACCAGGCCCGCACTCAGCAAGGCCAGTTTCGAGCCACGCCAGCGCCGCGCCAGGCCCCAGGCAAACAGTGCGAACAAGCCGGCCAGGGGGAAGTTGTTGAGCAGGGGCGACCAGCTGTGGGTGGGCGAGCCTGTGGCGCCGAGCTGGCTCATGGCCTGTTGCAGGTGGTCGTAGCCGGGGTAGGCCTGGGCGGTGAGCCACACACCTGCCAGCAACCAGAGCGGTATCAGCAACCCGCAGGTGAGCAACAAGCGGTCGAGACGTTTCATGCTGCGTTTTCCTTCCATGGATGAATGAGCGTGAAGGCGCACATTACAGGCCAGGGCAGGCTCTGGGCCAGCACTTGTGCCGTTTTTTCGAGGGGTTTGATCAACAGCGGGCAGGAATAAATACCGCACCGGGTGTATGTGATCGTACAACCGCTTGCGCTATGATGAGCGCTGTCTTTCAAGGTGAAACACAGGGCAATGACAGAGCAGCAGGTACAGGCAAGGACCCGGCGCAAGCCGCGTAGTCTGGCCCAGGAACTGGTCACAGTGCTGACCGAACGCATTCGCAGCGGCCAACTCAAGCGCGGCGACAAGCTGCCCACCGAATCGCAGATCATGGCCGAGGAGGGCGTCAGCCGCACCGTGGTGCGTGAGGCGATCTCGCGGCTGCAGGCTGCCGGGCAGGTCGAGACTCGCCACGGCATCGGCACCTTCGTGCTGGACGCGCCGGCTTCGGGCGGTTTCCGTATCGACCCGGCCACCGTGGTTACCCTGCGTGAAGTGCTGGCGGTGCTGGAATTACGCATTGCCCTGGAGATCGAGTCCGCAGGCCTGGCCGCGCAGCGGCGTAGCGATGAAGAGCTGGCAGGCATGCGTGCGGCGCTGGACGAACTGAACGAAGGGGCGGCGCATGCCAATGATGCGGTGTCGGCGGATTTCCAGTTCCACCTGCGTATTGCCCAGGCCAGTGGCAACCATTACTTCGCCGATATCATCAACCACCTGGGCACCAGCATCATCCCGCGTACCCGGCTGAATTCGGCGCGCCTGGCCCATGATGACCAGGCACATTACATGAGCCGGTTGATGCATGAGCACGAGGCGATTTATGAAGCCATTGCCCGGCGTGACAGCGAAGGGGCAAAGATGGCCATGCGCATGCACCTGAGCAATAGCCGGGAGCGTTTGCGTCAGGCTCATCAAGAGGCTGAGGCGCAGGGGGCCTGAGGCCTCTGCCAGCAGGACCGGCCCCTTCGCGGGCAAGCCCGCTCCCACAGAGATCGCACAAGTTGTGAATCTTGCGCAGTACCTGTGGGAGCGGGCTTGCCCGCGAAGAGGCCGGTACAGCCATAAAGAAAAGCCCCGCCATGTGCGGGGCTTTCCTGTTTCAGGCAATCGGTCAGATCGCCCCGTCACTCCACTGCCCGTTCACCAGGCGGCGCAGCCCCAGCGGGTTACCGTCACGCAGCGCCTCAGGCAGCAATGCCTGCGGGTAGTTCTGGTAGCACACCGGGCGCAGGAAGCGGTCGATGGCCAGGGTGCCGACCGAGGTGCCGCGGGCGTCGGAAGTGGCCGGGTAAGGGCCGCCATGGACCATCGCGTCGCACACTTCGACGCCGGTCGGGTAACCATTGATCAGGATGCGACCGACTTTCTCTTCCAGCAGCGGTACCAGCCAGGCATAGGCCTCGAAGTCTTCCGCTTCGCCGATCAGGGTGGCGGTCAGCTGACCACGCAGGCCGAGCAGGGCGGTGCGCAGTTGCTCGTTATCCTGCACTTCGACGGCCACGGTGGTGGGGCCGAACACTTCTTCCTGCAGTAGCGGGTCGGCATTGACCAGCAGGGTGGCGTCGGCCTTGAACAGCTGGGCGCGGGCCTGGCTGCCTTGCTGAGCCTGGCCGGCCAGGTGCTGGATACCGGCGTGGGCGTGCAGGTGCTCCAGGCCGCCGATGTAGCTGCGCAGGCCGCCGGCGTTGAGCATGGTCTGGCCAGCCTGGGCGTCCAGGTGTTGGCCGAGGTCGGCCAGCAGTTGGCTGAACTGTGGCGATTGCAAGCCGATGACCATGCCCGGGTTGGTGCAGAACTGGCCTGCGCCCATGCACACGGAGCCGGCCAGTTCGCGGGCGATGGCCTCGCCACGCTTGGCCAGGGCACCCGGCAGGATGATGACCGGGTTGATGCTGGACATCTCGGCAAACACCGGGATCGGCTGCGGGCGTTGCGCGGCCATGCGGCACAGGGCGTCGCCGCCTTTGAGCGAACCGGTAAAGCCGACGGCCTGAATGGCCGGATGCTTGACCAGCCACTCACCCACGCCGCCACCGAATACCATGTTGAATACGCCCTTGGGCATGCCGGTACGCTCGGCAGCGCGCACGATGGCGCAGCCGACCAGGTCGGCGGTGGCCATGTGGCCGCTGTGGGCCTTGAATACCACTGGGCACCCGGCAGCCAGGGCGGCGGCGGTATCACCCCCGGCGGTGGAGAAGGCCAGCGGGAAGTTGCTGGCGCCGAACACGGCAACCGGGCCGACGCCGATGCGCATCTGGCGCAGGTCTACGCGTGGCAGCGGCTGGCGCTCCGGCAAGGCCAGGTCGATGCGGGCACCCAGGTAATCACCACGGCGCAGCACCTGGGCGAACAGGCGCATCTGGCCGCTGGTGCGGCCGCGCTCGCCCTGGATGCGGGCCGCCGGCAGGGCGGTTTCGCGGCAGACGATGGCGACGAAGGCGTCGTCCAGTTCGTCCAGTTCGGCGGCGATGGCATCGAGGAACTCGGCGCGGCGGGCCGGGGCGAGTTGGCGGAATTCGGCGAAGGCTGCGGCTGCGGCCTTGGCGGCCTGGTCCACTTCGCTTTCGGTGGCCTGGGCAAAGCTGTAAGGCAGGGCTTCGCCAGTGCTGGCGTCCAGGCTCTGCAGGCGCTGGGCGCCAGCGGCGCTGCGCTGGCCGGCGATGAAGTTGTGGCCGAGGATTTCAGGCATGGGGTGCTCCTGTAGGTTGAGAGGAAATCTGTGTGGGAGCGGGCGCGCCCGCGAAGCAGCCGACTCGGTGCATGGCACCGGCTTCGCCGGTGTTCGCGGGCATGCCCGCTCCCACAATGACCGCGTGGCATCGTTGAATCGGGCAAGGCCTTGGCATCAGGTAATCGGTGCCGGGTTGAACAGGGTGATGTCGTTGTGCAAACGGTGCTGCTCGGCCCAGGTCTGCTTGCGGCCGCTGGCCACGTCCAGGTAGTAATGGAACAGTTCCCAGCCCAGCTCTTCGATAGTCGAACGGCCTGTGGCGATGCGCCCGGCGTCGATGTCGATCAGGTCGGGCCAACGTTGCGCCAGTTCGCTGCGGGTGCACACCTTGACCACTGGCGCCATGGCCAGGCCATACGGGGTGCCACGGCCGGTAGTGAACACATGCAGGTTCATGCCGGCGGCCAGTTGCAGGGTGCCGCAGACGAAGTCGCTGGCCGGGGTGGCGCAGAACATCAGGCCCTTGCGCGTAACCCGCTCGCCTGGGCCAAGCACGCCTTGGATGGCGCCGCTGCCGGACTTGACGATAGAACCCAGCGATTTCTCGACGATATTGGACAGGCCACCTTTCTTGTTGCCCGGCGTGGTGTTGGCACTGCGGTCGGCGGCGCCTTGCTCCAGGTAGCGGTCGTACCAGTCCATTTCCCGTATCAGTGCGCCGGCGACCTCCTGGTTTTCGGCGCGTGAGGTCAGCATGTAGATGGCATCGCGCACCTCGGTTACTTCCGAGAACAGCACGGTGGCGCCAGCGCGTACCAGCAGGTCGGAGGCATAGCCCAGTGCCGGGTTGGCAGTAATGCCCGAGAAGGCGTCGCTACCGCCACACTGCATGCCGAGTATCAGTTCACTGGCTGGCACTGTTTCGCGGCGGCGCTGGTCGAGCTTCTTCAAGCGGGTTTCGGCCAGTTCCATGATCTGCCCGATCATTTCCACAAAGCCTAGGCTGGCGTCCTGCAGGCGGTACAGCCACGGGTCGCTGAGGTCCACCGATGGGTCGTTGTCGTGCATCACCTGGCCGGCCTGCAGCTTTTCGCAGCCCAGGCTGATGACCAGTGCCTCGCCGCCCAGGTTGGGGTTGCGGGCCAGGTTGCGCACGGTGCGGATCGGGATGTAGGCATCGCGTGCGTTGATCGCCACGCCGCAGCCGTAGCTGTGGGTGATGGCCACCACGTCATCGACGTTGGGGTATTTGGGCAGCAGTTCGCTGCGGATACGCTTTACCGCGTGCTCCAGCACGCCGGTCACGCATTGCACGGTCGTGGTGATGCCAAGGATGTTGCGTGTACCGACGGTGCCGTCAGCGTTGCGGTAGCCTTCGAATGTGAAGCCTTCCAGCGGCGGCAAGGGCTGCGGGACGGCGTCGCAGCGCGGCAGGCTGTCCAGTGCCGGGGCGCTCGGCATGGCCAGTTGGCTTTCCTGCACCCAGCTGCCTTGGCGCAGGTCTTCCAGCGCATAGCCGATGATTTGCCCGTAACGGCGCACAGGTTCACCCTTGGCGATGGCCACGGTGGCCACCTTGTGGCTTTGCGGCACGCCTTCGACCAAGGTCAGGCCGTCGGCGAAACGGGCGCCTTCGCCCAGGCCGCCGTCGTTGACGACCACCACGACGTTATCGTCGTCGTGCAGGCGGACGTAGCGGGGCGAGTCGGAATGTTCGATCAACTGCATGTTGGGGCCCTACTTGTCAGGTTCTCAGGCTTTTTGTACATCTGCCCGCACCGGGTAGCCCGGCGCGGGCGTGTTCACTCAGTGGCGCGAGCTGGCCAGTTCGCCGTTGGCGGCGGGCTCAGGCTGTGGCTTTGGGGCATCGTCACGAAGCTCGATACGTTTGATCGGGCCGACAATCACCAGGTAGCTGAACACTGCCACCAAGGCGTTGGCACCCACGTACACCAGCGCCCACTTGAACGAACCGGTGGCACTGATGATGTAGCCGATCACGATGGGGGTGGTGATCGAGGCGATGTTGCCAAAGGTGTTGAACAGGCCGCCGGACAGCCCGGCGATCTGTTTGGGCGAGGTGTCTGCGACCACCGCCCAGCCCAGTGCGCCAATGCCCTTGCCGAAAAACGCCAGGGTCATGAAGCCAACCACCATCCACTCGGCGTCGACGTAGTTGCAGAACACCATGGTGGTGGACAGCAGCAGGCCACACACGATCGGCAGTTTGCGCGAGAAGGTCAGCGAGTTGCCCCGGCGCAGCAGCCAGTCCGAGATCACTCCACCCAGTACACCGCCAATGAAGCCGCAGACCGCTGGCAGCGAGGCGATGAAGCCCGCCTTGAGGATGGTCATGCCGCGTTCCTGCACCAGGTACACCGGGAACCAGGTGAGGAAGAAGTAGGTGATGGCGTTGATACAGTACTGGCCCAGGTACACGCCCAGCAGCATGCGGCTGGTCAGCAGTTGCTTGATGAAGCCCCATTTCGGGCCGTCGTTGCCGCGCTTCTGGTCCATGTCCACCAGGCCGCCGTTCTGCTCGATGTGTTCGAGCTCGCTTTGGCTGATGCGTGGGTGTTGGCGCGGGTTGTGGATGGTCTTCAGCCATATCATGGAGAACACGATGCCCAGTGCACCCATGACCACGAATACGTGCTCCCAGCCGAAGCTGAACACGATCCAGCCCATGATCGGGGCGAACAGTGCGGTGGCGAAGTACTGCGCCGAGTTGAAGATGGCCGAGGCTGTGCCGCGTTCCTGGGTCGGGAACCAGGCGGCGACGATGCGTGCGTTACCTGGGAACGACGGGGCTTCGGCGAAGCCAACCAGAAAGCGCAGGGTGAACAGGGTCACTACGGCCCAGGCAACCGGCAGGCCACCGACAAAGCCCTGCAGCAGGGTGAACAGCGACCAGGTGAAGATGCTGAAGGCGTAGACGTTCTTGGAGCCGAAACGATCGAGCAGCCAGCCACCAGGTATCTGGCCAGCCACGTAAGCCCATCCGAAGGCAGAGAAGATATAACCGAGGGTAACGGCGTCAATGCCGAGGTCTTTCTGCAGGCTGGAACCTGCGATTGCAATGGTAGCGCGGTCGGCATAGTTGATCGTGGTCACCAGGAACAGCATGAACAGGATCAGGTAGCGCACATGCGTCTTCTTAGTCGCTTGCATGCTGGTAATACTCCCACTAGTTATTTTTGTGCGGGCTCACGAATTGTAACCGGAGTGGGGCTTCCCACTCCGGGTGCGGCAATGGCAGGCCGCAGGGGTACGCTTATTGCGGACCCATCTTGTCCATCAGGGCTGCGAGCATTTCGTATTCTTCGGCCGTCAGGTCGGTCAGCGGCGTGCGGACCGGGCCTGCATCGTAACCGGCGATCTTGGCGCCAGCCTTGACGATGCTCACGGCGTAGCCGGCCTTGCGGTTGCGGATGTCCAGGTACGGCAGGAAGAAATCGTCGATCAGCTTGGCCACGGTGGCGTGGTCGTCACGGGCGATGGCGTTGTAGAAGTCCATGGCGGTCTTCGGCACGAAGTTGAACACTGCGGAGGAGTACACCGGCACGCCCAGGGCCTTGTAGGCAGCAGCATACACTTCGGCGGTTGGCAGGCCACCCAGGTAGCTGAAGCGCTCGCCCAGGCGGCGACGGATCGACACCATCAGTTCGATGTCACCCAGGCCATCTTTGTAGCCGATCAGGTTCGGGCAGCGCTCGGCCAGTTTTTCCAGCAGGTCGGCATTCAGGCGGCAGACGTTGCGGTTGTACACCACCACGCCGATTTTTACCGATTTGCACACCGCTTCAACGTGGGCGGCAACGCCGTCCTGGCTGGCTTCGGTCAAGTAGTGAGGCAGCAGCAGCAGGCCCTTGGCACCCAAGCGCTCGGCTTCTTGCGCGTATTCGATGGCCTGGCGGGTAGAACCACCCACGCCGGCGAGGATAGGTACCGAAGTAGCGCAGGTGTCGACGGCGGTCTTGATCACCTGGCTGTATTCGCTGGCGGCCAGGGAGAAGAACTCACCGGTGCCGCCGGCAGCGAACAGGGCGCTGGCGCCGTACGGGGCCAGCCATTCCAGGCGTTTGATGTAGCCAGCCTGGTTGAAGTCGCCCTGGGCGTTGAAGTCGGTGACCGGGAAAGACAGCAGGCCGTGGGAGAGGATGGATTTCAGTTCTTGTGGAGTCATTGTTGTAGGCATCCTGTGGCGCTTGGGTGAAGGGTGTTGTTTTGCGTTGGAGGTAAGTTATCGTACAACTTGCGCGATGACTAGCCCCTGCTTGAGTTTTTTTGCGGCGGGGAAGGAAAAAGGTGTTATTCCCTGTGCTGGCCTCTTCGCGGGCGCGCCCGCTCCCACAGGTCCACGCTCCCTTCAAGAGCTGTGGAGATACTTGTGGGAGCGGGCGCGCCCGCGAAGAGGCCGGCGCAGGCGACAAATAACGAAAGGTGCAGACACCGATGGCAGACTATTCGCAATCAGTCATCGTATCTCTTGGCGGGGGAGGGAAAAAATGATCGCGGAGACAGGCACAAGGCCGCCGCCCGATTCCACGGGAAGTGTTCTGGGACCAGCAGAGGGTGACCGGGGAAACGGGGGCGGCCTTGCGCCGCCCCGCGATCAAAGCAGAGGAAACTGAAGGTCAGGCAGCATGCTGGCGCTTGATCTGCGCCTTGCGTACCTGGGCGCGGCAAGCATCGCCGAACGCCTGGAAAATCTTGATCGAATCAGGGTTTTTCGCGGCTTGCCACTCAGGGTGCCACTGCACGGCGAACAGGAACGGCGAGATGCTCGGGGCGTGAATGGCTTCGACCAGGCCGTCTTCGGCGTGGGCGATGGCTTCGATACCGGCGCCGAGCTTGTGCAGCCCTTGGCCATGCAGCGAGTTGACGCGAATCTCGTCGGTACCCAGGGTGTCTTGCAGCCAGCTGCCCGGCTTGATCTTCACCCCATGCACCTGAGCGTACTGTACTTCAACCGGGTCTTCCGGGTTTTCCCGGTGGTCATTGAAACCAGGTTCGGCGTAAACCTTTTGGTAAATGTCGCCGCCCAAGGCCACGTTGATCTCTTGCATGCCACGGCAGATGCCGAAGATTGGCAGGCCACGCTTGATCGCCGCCTTGACCAGCGGGATGTCGAACAAGTCGCGGTTCTGGTCCTGGCCTTTGCCTGGGGTCTGGTTTTCCTGGCCGTACAGGGCCGGGTCGATGTTACTGCCGGCACCGGTCAGGTACACGCCGTCGGCCATGTCCAGGTAGGTCTCGAGGTCTTCGGTGCCGCAGCAGGTGGGCACCAGTACCGGGACGCAATCGGAGAACTCGACCAGCGGGGTGATGTATTTGTGGGTCATGACCTGATAGTCATGGCCTTTGCGCTCTTGGCTGCCCATGGTCATCAGGACGACGGGTTTGCGCAGGGAAGGTTGCTTGTTGCCAATGTTGCTGTTGGACATATGTCACCTTGGGACAGGTTCGGCCTGTCGTTGTTGTGCAGGTGCACGGCACGGGGCCCTGGGTGCAGCCTGTAGCTCCGAGCACTGCCGGCTCGTCAGAGGCGACGATTCCGGTCGGGGCATGTAGATAGCTTGCCAGAGCCGTTCGATATGTCAAACGACTGAAGAGGGCTTTAACGCGGGGAATGCGCCGGTTTTTGGGGGCTGAAACCGATGCGGGCCTGTGGCGGCGTGGGTTTGGTGGGGGTGCTGGTCAATAATATTTAACGACGCAGTTGGGTCTTTGCAGCGGTGCAATGAATGTGGCGCAGGTACTAGCCAGTTTCGGCCTCTTCGCGGGCACGCCCGCTCCCACAGGTACATCACAGGTCTTGAAGCCCGAGGTAATCCTGTGGGAGCGGGCGTGCCCGCGAAGAGGCCAGAACAGGGTTCAGTGCAGTATCTGCGCCAGAAACGCCTTGGCCCGCTCGGTGCGCGGCTGGTTGAAGAACACCTGTGGCGGGCTGTCTTCGATGATCTGCCCGCCCTCAAGGAACAGCACCCGCTCGGCCACCTGCCGGGCAAAGCCCATTTCATGGGTGACACACAGCATGGTCATGCCGGTGCCGGCCAGCTGCACCAGCACATCCAGCACCTCGGCAACCATTTCCGGGTCCAGGGCCGAGGTAGGCTCGTCAAACAGCATGATCCGCGGCTTCATGCACAGCGCCCGGGCAATTGCCACGCGCTGCTGCTGGCCGCCGGACAACTGGCTGGGGTACTTGTGCGCCTGGCTTTCGATACCGACCTTGCTCAGGTACATGCGCGCCTGCTCTTCGGCGTCCTTGCGCGACAGCCCGCGCACGCTGGTGGGGGCCAGCAAGCAGTTGTCGAGCACGCTCATGTGCGGGAACAGATTGAAATGCTGGAACACCATGCCGATGTCGCTGCGCACTTGCGCCGCCTCACGGGTGGTGGCGGCCAGGTCGATGCCGCCTACCTGGATGCTGCCCTGCTGGGCCACTTCCAGGCGGTTGATGCAGCGGATCAGCGTCGACTTGCCCGAGCCGGACGGCCCGCACAGCACAATGCGTTCGCCTTCGCGCACCTGCAGGTCAATGTTGCGCAGTACGTGGAATTCGCCGTAGTGCTTGTTCAGGCCGTCGATGCGGATAAGCACCTGGCGTGGGTCGGGCTCGGGGGCAAGGCTGGCAAGGCTCAGTGATGCGGTCATGTTGTTTTTCTCCCGCGTGGGTTCAGTCGAAACGGGTCGCGCTGTAGGGCGCGGGGTCGGTGAAGGGGCGTTCGCCAGTGACCAGCTCGGCCAGCAGCCGGCCGCTGACCGGGCCCAGGGTGAGGCCGTGGTGGGCATGGCCGAAGTTGAACCACAGCCCCGGGTGGCGCGGCGCAGGGCCGATCACCGGGCGCATGTCGGGCAGGCACGGGCGGCGGCCCAGCCACGGCGTGTCGTCCAGGCGTTCGCCCAAGGCGGGGAACAGCTTGCGCGCCAGGGCTTCGCAGCGGCCCAGCTGAATCTGGTTGCCAGGCGCAGTGGGGGCGTCGAACTCGATGCCGGTGGTCAGGCGCACGCCGCGCGCCATCGGTGCCAGCACGTAGCCGCCCTGGGTGTCACAGATGGAGTGCTCAAGCACAGCGCCGTCACGGGTGCTGTAGTGCATGTGGTAGCCGCGCTTGATCGCCAGCGGAATCTGGTAGCCCAGGCCACTGAACAGGTCGGCTGACTGCGGGCCGAGGCAGGCAACCACCTCGTCGGCGGTGATCGGGCCGCGACGGCTGTCTATCCGCCATTGGCCATTGGCCTGGCGCAGGCTGCGGGCATCGCCATGCAGGAACTGCCCGCCACGTTGCAGGAACAGCGCCGCATAGCCCCGGGTGAGGGCGCCGGGGTTGTTCACGGTCTTGGGGTCGAGCCAGTGGATACCGCCCACCACGGTGGCGTCCAGCTGGTGCTCGCGGGCCTGCAGCTGCCCGCATTCCAGGATCTCGAATTGCAGGCCATAGCGGCTCAGGCCCTTGGCGTCGGCCTTGGCTTGCTCGAACAGCGCCGGGTCGCGGAACACTTCGATCCAGCCTTTGGCCTGCACCAGGCCTTCAAGGCCGCCGGCCTTGATCAGCGCGTCGTGCTCTTCGACGCAGCGCTGCACCAGCGGCAACATGTCAGCGGCGGCCCCGGCCAGGCGCCCCGGGGCCGACTGGCGCCAGTAGCGCCACAGCCACGGTGCGGCTTTGGGCAGGTGCGCCAGGTTGTAGCGCACGTCGGGCTGGCGGTTCAGGCCGTAGCGCAGCAGTGCGCCAAGCTGCCTGGGGAATGCGTAGGGGATGACGCTGGAGCGCTCGATCAGCCCGGCGTTGCCGTGGCTGGTGCCGCTGCCCGGTTCGTCGCGGTCGATCAGGACGACCTGGCGCCCGCGGGCCTGCAAGTGCAGGGCAGTGCTGACGCCGACGATGCCGGCGCCGAGGACAAGGGTCTGGCAATGCATGGAACGTATCCTTCGGTCAGTTCAGGTGGCGGCCCAGGCGGCCTTCCAGGTGTTTCAGCAGGCGCCGCACCAGTTCGACGATCACCAGGTAGAGCACAGCGGCCCACAGGTAGATCTGGAAGTCGAAACTGCGCGAGAAGGCCAGTTTGGTCACGCCCATCAGGTCGTAGATGGTCACCAGCGAGGCAATGGCGCTGGCCTTGATCATCAGAATCAGTTCGTTGCCCAGCGGGCCGATGGCCACCAGCAGCGATTGCGGCAGGATCACCTTGAAGAAGGTGGTCGAGCGTTTCAGGTTCAGCGCCCGCGCCGCCTCATGCTGGCCGGGGGCGACGGCCAGCAGGCTGCCGCGGAAGATCTCTGCCTGGTAGGCGGCGGTGTTCAGGGTGAAGGCCAGCAAGGTGCAGAACCACGCCTCGCGGAAGAACCACCACAGGCCTACGTCCTGCCAGAAGCCCTTGAGCGAGCCCAGGCCGTAATAAAGCAGGAACAGTTGAGCCAGCAGTGGCGAGCCGCGGAAGAAGTACACGTAACCGGCCGCCATACGTTGCAGTACCAGGCTACGTGACATGCGCGCCAGCGCCAGCAACAACCCAAGCACCGCGCCCAGGCTGAAGGAGATCGCCACCAGTTTGGCAGTGACCAGCAGGCCATCGAAAAAGCGCGGGCCGTAACGTTCCAGCAGGTCCGGGTCGAGTACCAGTGCCAGCAGTTGATCGAAGCTCATGCGCGTGCTCCTTGCAGGTGGCGGTTGCTGCGCCGTTCGATGAAGGCAAACACACGCCCGGAAAGTGCCGCGAACAGCAGGTAACCCAGGCACGCGACGCCATAGAAGAACATCGGCTCCTTGGTCACGCTGACGGCCAGGTTGGTCTGACGCATCAGGTCGACCAGCGAAATGGTCGATACCAGCGAAGTGTCCTTGAGCAGCGACAGCCAGTTGTTGGACAAGCCGGGCAGGGCGATGCGGGTAAGTTGCGGCAGCAGCACCTTGAAGAACCCGGTACGTTTGCTCAGGCCCAGTGCCGAGCAGGCTTCCAGTTGGCCCTTGGGCAGTGTCTTGAACGCCGCCAGCCAGATCTCGCTGGAGAACGCGGCGAACACCAGGCTGAAGGCGATCATCGCGGCGAGGAAGGTGTTGATCAGGAACTCACCCTCGTAGCCCATGGCCGCGAGGATTTTCTGTGCGGCGATCTGGCAGCCGTAATAGATGATCAGCAGTGTGAGCAGCTCGGGCAGGCCGCGGAACACGGTAGAGAACGTGGTGGCCCAGGCCCGTGGCAGGCGCTTGCGCGAGCGTGCCGCCAGGGCGACCAGCAGCCCCAGTGGCAGGCCGATGGGCAGGCAGGCCAGGGCCAGCGAAACGGTAACCAGCGCGCCGGCCAGCAGCGCCTGGCCCCAGCCTCCGCTGGCGAAGGACAGCAAGGACAATTGATCGAGCATGACGAACACCTTGTGTGGACCTCACCGGCCTTATCGCCGGCAAGCCAGCTCCCACAGGGACTGCGCATCCTTCAGGCCTTGTGCGGTCCTGTGGGAGCTGGCTTGCCGGCGATAGGGCCCGGTCAGGCGATGCGGGCTCTAAGGTCAGTTGTAGATATCGAAAGCAAAGTACTTGCTGGCGATCTTCTGGTAGGTGCCGTTGGCCACGATCTGTTGCAGCGCGGTGTTCAGGCGCTGGCGCAGGGCCTCGTCGTCCTTGCGCACGGCAATGGCGGCATCGGCCTTGGTGTCGGCCACGTCGCCGAGGATCTTGCAGCAGTCCCCGCCGTTCTTGGTCATCCACTCATGCAGCGGGAACTTGTCGGCAATCACCCCGTCCAGGCGCCCGGCAGCCAGGTCGGCGTTGGCTTCGTCCATGGTCGGGTACAACTTCACATCGGCACCGGCCTTGCCATACACGTCTTCGGCGTAGATCGCCTGGGTGGACGATGACTGGGCGCCGACGGTGTAGCCGACAAAGTCGGTCTGGGCGCTGTCGATCTTGCTGTCCTTGGCTACCGCAACGGTCAGCGGGGTACGGTAGTAGTGGTCGGTGAAGGCGATTTTCTTGCGCCGTTCTTCGGTATTGATCATCGAAGCGACAACGGCGTCGTACTTGCGCGCCATCAGGGCGGGGATGATGCCTTCCCAGTCCTGGGCCACCAGTGTGCACTCGACTTTCATCTGCTCGCACAGGGCATGGGTGATGTCGATGTCGAAACCGTGCAACTGATTATTGGCGTCGACATAGTTGAAGGGCGGGTAGGCGCCCTCGGTGGCGAAGCGCAGGGTTTCGGCACTGGCGGCACCCGTCAGCAGCAGGGCGCACGCACCCACCAAGGCCATGGTCTTGTTCATCTCGCACCTCATTGCACTCTTGCTATTGTTGTTTGCCCGTCGACCACGAGGTGTAGCCGACGAACTCGTTATGTAGAGCGGCAGTCGCTTCCAAGCGTTTTTCAACATCAGGCCCGAGTTTCTTGCAGACCTCGTTGACCATCAGGTGTACCCACGACAGCATCGTCGAGGTGGATTCCCAGAACAGATTGAACTCGGTGGGGATGCGGAACACCTCATCGGCGTTGGCATCGGCCCAGTCACAGAAGGTGTCGGTCACCAGGGTGACCGCAATGCCTGCCTCGCGTGCCTTCTGGCACAGCAACAGGGCGTGGCGGGAATAACGGCGCGCTTCGAACACCACCAGCGCACTGTCTTCGGCGCGGCCCAGCAGTACGTCGCCAAAGTGCCCGGCGCTGATATCCACCAGCTGCACGCCATCGCGCAGGTATTGCAGCAAGTGGCTCATGCACATGGCGACGCCGCGCTCGGTCTGGAAACCGGCAACAAACACCCGTGGCTTGCTCGCCAGGCGTTGCGCCACGCTGTGCCAGGTGGGGCTTTGGCGGTACTCGTGCACGCGCATCAAGGCGGCGATTTCCAGCTCCAGGCTGCCGGCGTTGTCACTGGCGTCCTGGTTCTGGCGGTAATCTTGCAGGCGGTCCCCCACCAGCCACGGGCCATCGCCCAGGTCGTTCTGCAGGTCTTGTTTTAATGCCTTGAGGTGGGCATAACCCAATGAACGGCAGAAGCGCCCGACGCTGGATTCGCTGACACCCAGCTTGGCCGCGATGCTGGCCGAGGTCTGAAACGGCAGTTCGTGCAGGTTGGCAAGCATGTAGGTAGCGATCTTGCGGCCCGAAGCAGCGGCTCCTTCGAGGCTGTTTTCCAGGCGTTGCTTGATCGGTTGGCTCATGCTGTGGCTCCAGGGGGGTAAGGCTTGGGCTAGAAAATGAATGTTTTCTGTCATCAAGTCAATATTTGACAGATTGCTGTCACATGCAGGAAAGTTTTTGTCGTTGCAACGCTGTAGCCATTCCAATACCAACAAGGAGCTTCAGATGTCCGCACCTTCCACCAGCACTGTTGTGCGTGTGCCTTTTACCGAACTGCAGGGCCTGTTGCAGGCTGTCTTCCAGCGCCATGGCTGCAGCGAGCGCGTGGCCGGGGTGCTGGCTCACAACTGCGCCAGTGCCCAGCGTGACGGCGCGCACAGCCATGGGGTATTCCGCATGCCTGGGTATGTATCGACCTTGGCCAGTGGTTGGGTCGACGGCCAGGCCACGCCGAAGGTCAGTGATGTGGCTGCCGGCTATGTCAGTGTCGATGCCGCTGGCGGCTTCGCCCAGCCGGCGCTGGCTGCGGCCCGCGAACTGTTGGTGGCCAAGGCGCGCAATGCCGGCATCGCCGTGCTGGCAATCCACAACTCGCACCACTTCGCGGCACTGTGGCCAGATGTTGAACCGTTTGCCGAAGAGGGCCTGGTGGCCCTGAGCGTGGTCAACAGCATGACCTGCGTGGTGCCGCATGGCGCCCGCAAGCCACTGTTCGGCACCAACCCCATTGCATTTGCTGCGCCTTGCGCCGAACACGACCCGATCGTCTTCGACATGGCGACCAGCGCCATGGCGCATGGCGATGTGCAGATTGCGGCGCGTGCCGGCCAGCAACTGCCGGAAGGCATGGGGGTGAATGCCAATGGCGAGCCGACCACCGACCCGCTGGCCATCCTCGAGGGCGGTGCCTTGCTCCCGTTTGGCGGGCACAAGGGCTCGGCGCTGTCGATGATGGTCGAGCTGCTGGCGGCGGCGCTGACCGGCGGTAATTTCTCCTGGGAGTTCGACTGGTCCGGGCACCCGGGGGCGAAAACGCCATGGACGGGGCAGCTGATCATCGTCATCGACCCGCACAAGGCCGAGGGCGAGCGGTTTGCCCAGCGCAGCCGCGAGTTGGTGGAACAGATGCAGGCGGTGGGGCTGACGCGCATGCCGGGTGAGCGACGTTATCGCGAGCGTGAGGTGGCCGAGGAGGAGGGGGTGGCGGTGACTGAGCAGGAGTTGCAGGGCCTGAAAGACTTGCTTGGCTGACCCGGCCTCTTCGCGGGCACGCCCGCTCCCACAGGGATATCACCGCCCTTGAGGCCTGTGCGGTGCATGTGGGAGCGGGCATGCCCGCGAAGAATCCAGCACAAAATCCCGGCCATGCAATGTTGCATAGACAACCTTGCACAATGGTGGATGTTCCTGAGCCCGCACTCCGGGTATGCTCAGGGCTGCCTTTTCGAACTGTCCTGATCCAAGGAGTTGCACGCTGTGTTCAAACATGTCGATGCCTATGCCGGCGACCCGATCCTCTCGTTGATGGAAACCTTCAAGGCCGACCCGCGCGCCGACAAGGTCAACCTGAGCATCGGCCTGTATTACGATGAGGCCGGCGTGGTGCCGCAACTGGCGGCGGTGGATGCGGTGGAAAAACGCATTGCCGGCCAGGACCACGAAGCATCCCTTTACCTGCCGATGGAAGGCCTGGCCAGCTACCGCCAGGCGATCCAGGCGCTGCTGTTTGGTGCCGATCACCCGGCCGTGACCGGCGGTCGCGTGGCCACGGTGCAGACCGTGGGCGGCTCCGGCGCCCTGAAAGTCGGTGCCGACTTCCTCAAGCGCTATTTCCCGCAGTCCGAAGTCTGGGTCAGCAACCCGACCTGGGACAACCACCGCGCCATCTTCGAAGGTGCCGGCTTCAAGGTGCACACCTACCCGTACTTCGACCAGGCCACCCGTGGCGTGGACTTCGACGGCATGCTGGCCACCCTGCAAAGCCTGCCAGCCAACAGCGTGGTACTGCTGCACCCCTGCTGCCACAACCCCACCGGCGCCGACCTGGAGCAACACCAGTGGCAACAGGTGGTCGAAGTGGTCAAGGCGCGCCAGCTGATCCCGTTCCTCGACATCGCCTACCAGGGCTTTGCCGAAGGCCTGGTGGAAGACGCCTACGCCATCCGCGAAATGGCCCGTGCCGGCGTGCCGTGCCTGGTCAGCAACTCGTTCTCGAAAATCTTCTCGCTGTACGGCGAGCGGGTTGGCGGCCTGTCGGTGGTGTGTGACGACGACGCCACTGCCCAGAGCGTTCTTGGCCAGCTCAAGGCCACCGTACGTCGCAACTACTCCAGCCCGCCCGCTTTCGGCGCCCAGCTGGTTGCAGGCGTGCTCAGCGATGCCGGCCTGAATGCCCAGTGGGCCGACGAGGTCGAAGTGATGCGCAAGCGTATCCTCGACATGCGCCAGGCGCTGGTCGATGCCCTGGCCGTGCTGCTGCCAGGTCAGGACTTCCAGTTCTTCCTGCGCCAGCGTGGCATGTTCAGCTACACCGGCTTCAGCGTCGAGCAAGTGCGCCGCCTGCGTGACGAATTCGGTGTGTACCTGATCGACAGCGGTCGCGTGTGCATGTCCGGCCTGCGCCCAGCCAATCTGCAACAGGTTGCCGAAGCGTTCGCTGCTGTTCAGAAATAGTGCAAGATACGGGGCGCATTGCGCCCCTTTCTCTACATGAATCGCTCCCGCCCCCTTGGCACCTCCTCGTATAGATAAATGTCGCCGCCCTCGAACAGGTTTGCCTGATCAAAACACCTGATATTTCTGCCAGTTGTGCCCTGAGGCCGATCTGCCAATACTGGCGTAGCGGTGAATGAACTCAGGCGCGAGGGCGAAGGGTGAAACTATTTTATTGCGCAGGAAAAGTGCACACCCTAAAGTCGGAAGATAGTGTTCGATGGGTCATCCGACACGAAAGGGAAGTGCTTGTAGAACGGGGTGCTGTTACCCGCATGGCGTGGGGAGATAAGCAGGCTTCAGTACTTGGGATGACGGGGCCAGCAGGGGGGCGTGGAGAAAGCTACAGCGTCTACGGCTTACATAAGAATTTTGCCGAATTGGCAAATGCCATCGGCTTTTCAGGGTATTACTTCGATGCACTCTCCAAATACTATCTGCTGGGTAACGGTTATCGTAGCTATAGCCCCAGTATGATGCGTTTTTTGTCACCCGATAGTCTTAGCCCCTTTAGCCGAGGTGGCCTGAATGCGTATGGGTACTGTGCCGGAGATCCGATAAACCGAGTTGATCCGGATGGGCGATTTTGGAATTCGGCGTTGACTCTCAAACGAGTCAAGGTCAACGCTACAAATAGCTCTCCTGGTTTGCGGAGATTTATGAAGTCTACCACAGGTAAGAAGAGGCCGAGCTTCGAAGTTGCAGATTTTACCGCAGAGTTCAAGGATGCATTTGATGCTACACCCTCAGGTGAGTTAACGCTTGACCAATTTCCTCACAGTGAGGGCATGCAATCAGTCAGAGTGATGATTCTGTACCGTTCTATGAAAAACGCGAAGCGCGCCTATATGGCACTCGCCGTAAATGAAATGGACATTGATTCGAGAGGGATGTTTCCGCAGCAGGAAAGCCAAGTTGTACGGATGGTGGAGAAGTTGCGTGATGCCCGAGACATCAGCATTCCATTCCAAGAGCATGATCGAGGATTTCAGCGCGCACACGCAGAGAATATGACGAAGATTGAAGGTTGGCTGAAGAATATGAGAATGGAGCGAGATGCAAACGCCCTTCAGTTAGCTGAGGTGCTTAGGCGTCAACAGTAACTTTTAAACGTTATGAGCGCCACTGCGAATGGGACTGGTATTTCGTCCGGACGGGCTCGTCGGTGCCTCCCTTGTCATGACAAGTGCAACCGCTCCTCGGAAAAGGGCTTCGCAAGTGCAACCTTTCCGTGCACAATCGCGCCCCTCTTCCCCGGTTGAGTTGGGCGAAACGTCTATTTCGCCATTCTCAGCCTGTTGCAGTCTTGCGAGTGGAGCTTCACCCGGAATGAATGAGCAGGCCCCAAGCGTTGAACAACGCTTTGCAGAATCGACCCCCGCCACCCTTGGCAGCTGGGCGCGTCACGACACTACCTGGATGCTGGGCCTGTTCGGCACAGCTATCGGCGCCGGAACCCTGTTCCTGCCGATCAATGCCGGCCTTGGCGGTTTCTGGCCGCTGCTGGTCCTGGCCATACTGGCCTTCCCGATGACGTACTTTGCCCACCGCGGGCTGACCCGTTTCGTGCTTTCCGGGCGCAACGATGGCGACATCACCGAGGTGGTCAAGGAGCACTTCGGCAGCTCCGCCGGTACCGCGATCACCGTGCTGTACTTCTTCGCGATCTTCCCCATCCTGCTTATCTACAGCGTGGCGCTGACCAACACGGTTTCCAGTTTCATGGAGCACCAGTTGCACATGGAGCCACCACCACGGGCCATCCTGTCGTTCGTGCTGATCCTCGGGCTGCTGGCCATCGTGCGCTGCGGTGAACAGGCCACGGTCAAGGTCATGAGCCTGCTGGTGTACCCGTTCATCGTCGCCTTGGCATTGCTGGGTCTGTACCTGGTACCGCACTGGACCGGTGGCATCCTCGACAGCGCCACCCAGGTGCCGCCGGCTTCGGCCTTCCTGCATACCCTGTGGCTGGCCATCCCTGTCATGGTGTTCTCGTTCAACCACTCGCCGATCATCTCGGCCTTTGCGGTGGACCAGAAGCGCCGCTACGGCGAACACGCCGACGAGCGTAGCGGCCAGATCCTGCGCCGTGCCCACCTGCTGATGGTGGTGATGGTGCTGTTCTTCGTGTTCAGCTGCGTGCTCACCCTCAGCAGCGCCCAACTGGCCGAAGCCAAGGCACAGAACCTGTCGATCCTGTCGTACCTGGCCAACCACTTCAGCAACCCGACCATCGCGTTTGCGGCACCGCTGATCGCCTTCGTGGCCATCGCCAAGTCGTTCCTGGGCCACTACATCGGCGCCAGCGAAGGCCTGAAGGGCATCATCACCAAGACCGGCGCGCGCCCGGGTGCCAAGGCCCTGGACCGCATGGTTGCTGCGCTGATGCTGGTGGTGTGCTGGATCGTTGCCACCCTCAACCCGAGCATCCTCGGCATGATCGAGTCGCTCGGCGGCCCGATTCTCGCGGTATTGCTGTTCCTGATGCCGATGTATGCCATTCGTCGTGTACCTTCGATGCGCAAGTACAGCGGTGCGGCTTCCAACGTGTTCGTCGTGGCAGTGGGCCTGGTTGCGCTGACCTCGGTGGTATACGGCTTGCTGAGCTGATTCGCCGCTTGCAATAAAGAATGCCCGGGTCGGCTATCGCCACCCGGGCATTCTTTTCAGCGTGGCCAAGGTTTCAACAGCGTTGCATTTCATCGTCCTTGCAGTATGCCAGCAGCCACCATCCACAGAGGCTGGCTGCCACGAACAGCAGTCCCAAACCCACCGGAAGCATACTTTCGAAGCCTGCGACCACACTGCTGGTCAAACCAGCACCAGCGAACAGCAACGTTGTGTTGAGCGATGCTGCGGCGCCTGCCTGATGCGAATACCGCGACAAGGCTTGGGTCGTTGCAGCTGGGCGCACCAGGGTTGTCCCGGTGGTACAGACAATCATCGGTAGCAGAACACCCACCACAGATAACCCTGCTACCCGCTCCCAAATCAAAAGGGTGATGCCTGCTGCACTTATAAGCACGAAGCCCGCTTTTATTTGAACCTGCGGGCTTACCCGATGGTTCAAGTAGGTCGCAGCTACTCCGCCAGCGATATATGCCAACCCATAGCCGAGAAATACTATGGAGAATTGATAGGTCGTCAGCTCCAGCCTGCCCATCAGCAGCAATGGCGCTATGACTATGAAGGAAAAATGGCAGGCAAAGGCGAGGCTGGACTGTAGGGAATGCGCGAGATAGGTCGCGTCTCGCAGCATCACCCTATAACTGGACATGCCTGGCGCCCGGTGGCGCAGGGCAGGTGTGTCATGAAGCAGCACATACGATAAAAGTGAAACGATCGCAGCGATGATCGCGAATATTGCAAAGCTTGCCTCCCAGCCAAAGGACTGTTGAAGAAGGGCACCTGCTAGCGGTGACAGGGAGATGAACAGCCCACTTGCGCTGGTTAACAGGATTCGCATCGCATTGCGCTGTTTACCCCTGTACAGGTCCTGCACAAGTGTCTGGCCCAGGACGAGGCTGCCGCAGCCCAGGGCCTGCACTAAACGAAACGCCATGAACGTTTCATAGTTGGTTGAAAATATACATCCGAACGCGCCTGCAATGGACACTCCCAACCCGGCGAGCAGCAAACGCTTGCGCCCGATGCCATCCGACAACGGGCCAATCACTATTTGCGCCATGGCAACACCCACAGCAAAAAAGCTCACTGAATAGGCTATCTGCTTTGAGTCCACCCGAAACTCATCTGAGAGCGCAGGGAATGATGGGAGGATTACATCCAGCGGAAATACACCTAACAGACACAACAGAATCAGCAGCGTCGAGCACAGATGGCGCCGGAGCGAATCCGGCGGGCGGTTCATGCTACTAACCCCGCCGATTGGAAATGCACGAAATAGCTTTCGTCATCCAGTAAATCAGTGCGCTCAATTGCCCGAAGCGTGGGCTTGCAAATTTCCACCATTCGTACCGCCTGGTTCGCCAGTGCAAAAGCGGAAACTTCTTCTCCGAGGGCTGGCCGAGTTTTGAAAACCATTCGCAAGAAGGGTATATCGGGTTGGCTGAAGGCAGTGAGTATCTTAGGTAGCATTTTGGCGACATAGTCTCTTTCGATCTTGGGGATTTGTCGCCACAGCTGCGAGAAGCACTCGGAAAAGAAGACTGCATGACGACCTTCATCATATAAGTGATCCTGTAGCAAATTCGTGACTGGTCCAACAAGCGCGCCGGTAGACAACTTGAGTAACTCGCGGGTGATCAATGTTTCCGATACAAAGCCGATACAGAAGCGGGTTAAGCACTTCAGGTCTGGCGGGCTTTGTTCTAAGATAAAATTCAGCCCCTCTATGCGGGTAGGCTTGGTGCGCATCAAGTTGAAATGCTTCGCCACCTGATCTGCGATATCCTTTGAAAACAGCGCATGATACGCCTCGTCAGCGTAGAGTTTAAGAGCAACATGACGCTCTTCGTTTTCAAAGTATTTGCTCAAGTTGCCAGCCACAATGCAACGCACGGCCTCATTGACGTGAACCACTTCCAGGGCTGTGGTATAGCCCATGAAGTGCACTAGATGATGCGCGTGTACGAGCAATAGCTCTTTCTTGGGAAGCGATTTTACCGAGTCATGAGTCAGGGCTGAGCTAAGCGTGGCAGGAAACCATAAACTGGGTTCAGTCTGAGCAAAATCCTCATGGGTGAATTGATACGCGTAAGGTCGTGAGCGCACGGCACTGGATGAGTCCCAGTTCCGAAACAAGGTGATGCTGCGGTAGGTTGCCTCATTCATATGTACGTTCGCATCAGTTTTTTTTCAAGAGCGACTTTAGGCAGTCGGGAATCGCGGAGCCGTCACTGTAGCCGCAGCCGACAAAGAAAAGGACCTGTTCACTAGCGTTTTCGAGCTTTAGTAGAGCCTCGACTGAGTACTCATTCAATGCGCCAGTTAGCCATGTGTTCATGCCGCTGGCAGTAGCAGCCAGTTGAAACGTCTGGGCCACGTGGCCAACCTCTACCAGCGCCATCCGATATGCACGTGAATGCTCATATTTCCACCACAACTTGTCGAGTCTGGAAGTGAGGAATAGTCCTGCTGGTATATCGTTCGCAAAATGCTGTCCGGAGAGCAGATCCCCCAATCTTGGCGCCAACTGATTGCGCCAGTGCAATTGATGCATATGAGGGTCGTAGAGGTAGACTCCGGGCTCTACGCCTTCGACATTGGCTACATATACATAGCCTTCTGTAGCATTTAGTCCGCCCGCTGATGGACTGCTGCGGCGTTTGGTGAACTGCTCAACTCCTCCTTCTGCACTAGATAGTGTTCGACCGTCAACAAAGCCTAGCGTTTGCTGCAAGATCCGCCCTAGCTCTTCCATCGGAATCGGTGAGTGATGGAAGGTTCTTACAGTTGCGCGTTGCCTTAAAATTCTATCGAATTCGTCAGTGGTGTTCGAGGTCGGCAGTTGGATGCCATCTCCATTCAGCCTAAGGGTCTCGGTAGGAGTTGTTTCAGTCAATACGTCGGTGCAATGTTCAAGGTACTGAGTAGCCCACTCATGCGCGTTGTTTGGCTGGCTTTCTAGCGGTACATCTTTTGTTCCAAGATGAAAGATTCGAGAAAGAATATCCCACCCCCAAGTGCTTTCATCCCTGGTCGCGTCCACGACAACCTTGCAGTGTTTCAAATCCTTGAGTAGGGTGTCATTCGAATCGTTGCAAGTGTGATCATAAATAATCGATACCAGTTTGTTTGCGTGCTCGGCTGACAGTTGGTACTGCTTGTGACTCTTGAAGTCCCAGCAGATGAGGGCGTCATCCATGGCGAAAAAGAAGCAGTCTCTACTTACCATTGTCTTCTCCCTTGGCTAAAGCGCAGGCCGGCACTGCGCTTTAGCATTCATTGGCTAAGGCTTACTGGCCCTTTTTGACCAGAAGTGCCAAATTGGCCAGTTTTGTAGATTCCATCTTGATAGGTTTCATAGTTGAATCTCCATATAAGCGCCGCGTTATTGCGACACATCTGATGGTAGCGGCTCTTTGAAGATGTACAAGATTAATGGTGTACCGAAATTTCCGATGAAGTTGTAGGATTTTTTACCTTGATATTTATCAGGGCGCAGTCCAACTTGGCCGTAAGGCTTCTAGTGCACGCCATGTAGCCGCTTTGAAAGTAGCATTGTGCAGTTCATGTCAATGTAAAAAACTTCGTAACAGGCTCGTAGTGGGCGGTCGGCCTGAGGCTCGGCAACTGGCCGTGACCGCAGGTTTCGGCATTTTGTCCACAAAAATAGTCTGGTATTTAGAACAATTTTACCTACACCCATAGGCACCCGGCCGGCTTCATGCTTAACTCAGTGTCCTTTTCAAACCCAGCATAAGGATTTCGTCATGGCTCAAGTGACTCTCAAAGGCGGCCCGGTTCAGGTTAACGGCAACCTGCCGCAGGCCGGCGCCCAGGCTCCGGCTTTCTCCCTGGTCGGTGAAGGCCTGGCTGACAAGTCGCTGAAAGACTTCGCCGGCAAGCGCAAGGTGCTGAACATCTTCCCGAGCGTCGACACCCCAACCTGCGCTACCTCCGTGCGCAAGTTCAATGCCCAGGCCAACGATGTCGCCAACACTGTCGTGCTGTGCATCTCCGCCGACCTGCCGTTCGCCCAAGCGCGCTTCTGCGGTGCCGAAGGCCTGGAGAACGTGAAGAACCTGTCGACCCTGCGTGGCCGCGAGTTCCTCGAGAACTACGGCGTTGCCATCGCCGACGGCCCGCTGGCCGGCCTGGCTGCCCGCGCCGTGGTGGTGCTGGACGAGAACGACAAGGTGCTGCACAGCGAGCTGGTTGGCGAAATCGCTGACGAGCCGAACTACGAGGCAGCGCTGGCTGTACTGAAGTAAGGATTGCGTGGGGCAGGGCGGGTATCTGTTGCCTGTACCGGCCCTTTCGCGGGCTTGCCCGCTCCCACAGGGATAGCACCGCTTCTGAAACCTGTGCTGTACCTGTGGGAGCGGGCAAGCCCGCGAAGAGGCCGGCACAAGCAGCGGAACCCTCAAGCCCGCCCCCACTCCAAGCAACACCCTGTAACGGCCCGGAACGCTTTCCGGGCCGTTTTCATTTAAAGTTCAGCGTCTTGGCAACGTCAGCCAAAGGTAAACCTCTGGTAAAGGCCCTTTGCTAAAACGATGCCATTGCTTATCGTTCACCCTCCCCAAGCCGCCATTCCGAACAAGGTTCGTTCAACCCATGCAAGCGTCCAATTCCCGTTCCCCCCGTCGCTGGTTCGTCGGCCTGCTGATCCTGCTGCTGGTGGCTGCGGTGGCCTGGTGGCTGTGGCCCGCAGCAACGCCCGCGCATAAAGAGGCCGCAGGCGGCGGGCGCGGCGGCAAGGGCATGGGCGTGATGGGCGGGCGCCCAGGCTTCGGTGGCTCCAGCGACCCGGTTCCGGTGCGCGTCGAACCGGTGCGGGTTGGCGACTTCCCGCTCTACTACAAGGCCCTGGGTACGGTCACCGCGACCAACACGGTCAATGTGCGCAGCCGCGTGGCGGGCGAACTGGTGAAGATCCACTTCAAGGAAGGCCAGCAGGTCAAGGCCGGCGACCTGCTGGCTGAAATCGACCCGCGTTCGTACCGCATTGCCCTGCAGCAAGCGGAAGGCACCCTGGCGCAAAACCAGGCGCAGTTGAAAAACGCCCAGGTCGACCTGGCCCGCTATAAAGGCCTGTACGCCGAAGACAGCATTGCCAAGCAAACCCTGGATACTGCCGAAGCACAGGTGGCGCAGTTCCAGGGGCTGGTCAAGACCAACCAGGCACAGGTTAACGATGCCCGCCTGAACCTCGATTTCACCCAGATCCGTGCGCCGATCAACGGCCGTGTCGGCCTGCGCCAGCTCGACCTGGGCAACCTGGTGGCCGCCAACGATGCCACCGCTCTGGTGGTGATCACCCAGACCGAGCCGATCAGTGTTGCCTTCACCCTGCCGGAAACCGAACTGAGCACCGTGCTGGAGCGCTACCGCAATGGCGCCAGCCTGCCGGTCGAGGCCTGGGACCGCAGTGACAGCAAGCTGCAGTCCACCGGCGTGCTGGGCAGCATCGACAACCAGATCGACACCACCACCGGCACCCTCAAGTTCAAGGGGCGTTTCGAGAACAAGGACCTGGCCCTGTTCCCCAACCAGTTCGTCAACGTGCGCCTGCTGGCCGACACCCTCAAGCAGGTGGTCATGGCCCCGGCTGCGGCTATCCAGTTTGGCAACGACGGCACCTTTGCCTACGTGGTCAACGCAGAAAGCACGGTGAACGTGCGCAAGCTCAAGGTAGGCGCCAGCGATGGCGAGAACAGCGTGATTCTCGACGGCCTCAAGGCCGGTGACCGCCTGGTGCTGGAGGGTACCGACCGCCTGCGCGAAGGTACCAAGGTGGAAGTGGTCGAAGACAGCTCGCAAGTGCCGACTACCCCGGGCCAGCACCTGCAGGGCCAGGAAGCCAAAGGCTCGGCGCACACAGGTGAAGCCCAGCCTGGCAAAGCAGCAGGCAAGGCGGGCGCATGAACCTCTCGCGTCTGTTCATCCTGCGGCCGGTCGCTACCACGCTGAGCATGCTGGCCATCGTCCTGGCCGGCCTGATCGCCTACAAGCTGCTGCCGGTTTCCGCCTTGCCGCAGGTGGATTACCCGACCATCCGCGTCATGACCCTGTACCCCGGCGCCAGCCCACAAGTCATGACCAGCGCGGTTACCGCACCGCTGGAGCGCCAGTTCGGCCAGATGCCCGGCCTGGAGCAGATGGCGTCGACCAGTTCCGGGGGCGCCTCGGTGCTGACCCTGCGCTTCAACCTCGACATGAACATGGACGTTGCCGAGCAACAGGTGCAGGCTGCAATCAACGCCGCCAGCAACCTGCTGCCCAGCGACCTGCCGGCGCCGCCGGTGTACAACAAGGTCAACCCGGCCGACACCCCGGTGCTGACCCTGGCCATCTCCAGCAAGACCATGCCGCTGCCCAAACTCAACGACCTGGTCGATACCCGCGTGGCGCAAAAGCTCGCGCAGATCAGCGGCGTGGGCATGGTCAGTATCGCTGGCGGCCAGCGCCAGGCGGTACGCATCAAGGTCAACGTCGATGCCCTGGCCGCCAACGGCCTGAATCTCGATGACGTGCGCACGCTCATTGGCGCGTCCAACGTCAACCAGCCGAAGGGAAACTTCGACGGCCCGACCCGGGTGTCGATGCTCGACGCCAACGACCAGCTACGTTCCCCCGAGGAATACGCCAACCTGATCCTGGCCTACAACAACGGTGCGCCGCTGCGCCTCAAGGACGTGGCCGAAATCGTCGATGGCGCGGAGAACGAGCGTCTGGCCGCCTGGGCCAACGAAAACCACGCGGTACTGCTGAACATCCAGCGCCAGCCGGGCGCCAACGTGATCGAAGTGGTCGACCGCATCAAGGACCTGCTGCCGTCGATTACCGACAACCTGCCGGCCGGCCTGGATGTGTCGGTACTGACCGACCGCACCCAGACCATTCGTGCGGCGGTCAAGGACGTACAGCACGAACTGTTGATCGCCATCGTCCTGGTGGTGATGGTCACCTTCGTGTTCCTGCGCCGCTTCAGCGCCACCCTTATTCCGTCGATTGCCGTACCCCTGTCGCTGATCGGCACCTTCGGCGTGATGTACCTGGCCGGTTTCTCGGTCAACAACCTCACGCTCATGGCCCTTACCATCGCCACCGGCTTTGTGGTCGACGATGCCATCGTCATGCTGGAGAATATTTCCCGGCATATCGAGGAGGGCGAAACACCTATGCAGGCGGCGCTCAAGGGCGCCCGGCAAATCGGCTTCACCCTGATTTCGTTGACCTTCTCGCTGATCGCGGTGTTGATCCCTCTGCTGTTCATGGCCGATGTGGTTGGCCGGCTGTTCCGCGAGTTCGCCATCACCCTGGCGGTGGCTATCCTGATTTCCCTGGTGGTGTCGCTGACCCTCACGCCGATGATGTGTGCACGCCTGCTCAAGCGTGAGCCCAAGGAAGAAGAGCAAAGCCGCTTCTACCGCGCCAGTGGCGCCTGGATCGACTGGCTGATCAAACACTACGGCAGCGCCTTGCAGTGGGTGCTGAAGCACCAGCCGCTGACCCTGCTGGTGGCGGTCGCGAGCCTGGTGCTGACGGTGTTCCTGTACATGGTGGTGCCCAAGGGCTTCTTCCCGGTGCAGGACACCGGGGTGATCCAGGGCATTTCCGAAGCGCCGCAGTCCACTTCGTTCGCCGCCATGAGCGAGCGCCAGCAGGCCCTGAGCAAGGTGATCCTGCAGGACCCTGCCGTGCAGAGCCTGTCGTCCTACATTGGCGTCGACGGTGATAACGCCACGCTCAACAGCGGCCGCCTGCTGATCAACCTCAAGCCCCACGGCGAGCGCGATGTCACCGCCAGCGAAGTGATCAGCCGCCTGCAACCACAACTCGACAGGTTGGTGGGCATCCGCCTGTTCATGCAGCCGGTGCAGGACCTGAGCATCGAAGACCGGGTCAGCCGTACCCAGTACCAGTTCAGCCTGTCGTCGCCAGACGCCGACCTGCTGGCGCAGTGGAGCGGCAAGCTGGTGCAGGCACTGCAGCAGCGCCCGGAGCTGGCGGACGTGGCCAGTGACCTGCAGGACAAAGGCCTGCAGGTTTACCTGGTGATCGACCGGGACATGGCCAGCCGCCTGGGCATCACGGTATCGCAGATTACCAACGCCCTTTACGACGCATTCGGCCAGCGGCAGATCTCGACCATCTACACCCAGGCCAGCCAGTACCGCGTGGTATTGCAGTCGCAGGACGCGGCGGTCATCGGCCCGCAGGCGCTGGAGTCGATCCACGTCAAGGCCACCGATGGCGGCCAGGTGCGGCTGTCGGCATTGGCACGTATCGAGCAGCGCCAAGCCCAGCTGGCCATTTCCCATATCGGCCAGTTCCCGGCGGTGACCTTGTCGTTCAACCTGGCCCACGGCGCCTCGCTGGGCGAAGCGGTACAGGTGATCGAGCAGGTGCAGAAGGACATCGGCATGCCGCTGGGGGTGCAAACCCGCTTCCAGGGTGCGGCAGAGGCCTTCCAGGCGTCGCTGTCGAGCACCTTGCTGCTGATTCTGGCTGCGGTGGTGACCATGTACATCGTGCTGGGCGTGCTGTACGAAAGCTACATCCACCCGGTGACCATCCTCTCGACCCTGCCGTCGGCGGCGGTGGGGGCCTTGCTGGCCTTGCTCATCAGCGGCAATGACCTGGGCATGATCGCCATCATCGGCATTATTTTGCTGATCGGTATCGTCAAGAAGAACGCGATCATGATGATCGACTTCGCCCTCGAGGCCGAGCGCCACCAGGGCATGAGCCCGCGTGATGCCATCTACCAGGCGGCGCTGCTGCGCTTCCGGCCGATCCTCATGACCACCCTGGCTGCGCTGTTCGGCGCGGTGCCGCTGATGCTCGCCACCGGTTCCGGCGCCGAGCTGCGTCAGCCCCTGGGGCTGGTGATGGTGGGCGGGTTGCTGGTCAGCCAGGTGCTGACACTGTTCACCACCCCGGTCATCTACCTGTACTTCGACCGCCTGGCCCGCCGCTGGCGCCCGGCCACTGACGTGAAGCAGGCCGAGGCATGAACCTGTCCGGTCCTTTTATCCGTCGCCCGGTGGCGACCATGTTGCTGAGCCTGGCGATCATGCTGCTGGGTGGGGTCAGCTTCGGCCTGCTGCCGGTGGCACCGCTGCCGCAAATGGACTTCCCGGTAATCGTGGTATCGGCCAACCTGTCCGGTGCCAGCCCCGAGGTCATGGCCTCCACCGTGGCCACGCCGCTGGAGCGCAAGCTGGGCAGCATTGCCGGCGTGACCACGCTGACCAGCAGCTCCAACCAGGGCTCCACGCGGGTCGTTATCGGCTTCGAGATGGGCCGCGACATCGATGGCGCGGCGCGCGAGGTGCAGGCCGCGATCAACGCCACCCGCAACCTGCTGCCCAGCGGCATGCGCAGCATGCCCACCTACAAGAAGATCAACCCGTCGCAGGCGCCGATCATGGTGCTGTCGCTGACCTCGGACGTGCTGCAGAAAGGCCAGCTGTACGACCTGGCCGACACCATCCTGTCGCAGAGCCTGGCCCAGGTACCAGGGGTAGGGGAGGTGCAGATCGGCGGCAGTTCGCTGCCTGCGGTGCGCATTGCCGTCGAACCGCAACTGCTCAACCAGTATGGCCTGTCGCTGGACGATGTGCGCACAGCCGTGTCCAACGCCAACCAGCGCCGGCCCATGGGCTTTGTCGAGGATGCCGAGCGCAACTGGCAGGTGCGGGCCAACGACCAGCTGGAAAGCGCCAAGGACTATGAGCCGGTGGTGATCCGCCAGCAGAATGGCACCATCCTGCGCCTGTCCGACGTGGCGACCATTACCGATGGCGTCGAGAACCGCTACAACAGCGGGTTCTTCAATGACCAGGCGGCGGTGCTGCTGGTAGTCAACCGCCAGACCGGCGCCAACATCATCGAAACGGTCGACCAGATCAAGGCGCAGTTGCCAGCCCTGCAATCACTGCTGCCGGCCAGTGTGCAACTGAACGTGGCCATGGACCGTTCGCCGGTGATCAAGGCCACCCTGAAAGAGGCCGAACACACCCTGCTGATCGCGGTGGTACTGGTGATCCTGGTGGTGTACCTGTTCCTCGGCAGCCTGCGCGCCTCGCTGATCCCCAGCCTGGCAGTGCCGGTATCGCTGGTGGGTACTTTTGCCGTCATGTACCTGTGCGGTTTCTCGCTGAACAACCTGTCGCTGATGGCGCTGATCCTGGCCACCGGCCTGGTGGTCGACGATGCCATCGTGGTGCTGGAGAACATCTCGCGGCACATCGAAGACGGCCAGCCGCCGATGAAGGCGGCCTTCCTGGGGGCCAAGGAAGTCGGCTTCACCTTGCTGTCGATGAACGTGTCGCTGGTGGCGGTGTTTGTCTCCATCCTGTTCATGGGCGGCATCGTGCGCAACCTGTTCCAGGAGTTCTCGATCACCCTGGCAGCGGCGATCATCGTGTCGCTGGTGGTGTCGCTGACCCTTACGCCGATGCTCTGCGCCCGCTGGCTCAAGCCGCACCAGGCCGAGCAGACCCGCTTGCAGCGCTGGAGCGACAAGCAACACCAGCGCATGGTCAACGCCTATGACCGCAGCCTGGGTTGGGCCTTGCGCCACAAGCGCCTGACCCTGATCAGCCTGCTGGCGACCATCGGTGTGAACATTGCCCTTTACGTGGTGGTGCCCAAGACGCTGATGCCGCAGCAGGACACCGGCCAGTTGATGGGCTTCATCCGTGGAGATGACGGCTTGTCGTTCAGCGTGATGCAGCCAAAGATGGAAATCTACCGCCGCGCCTTGCTCGCCGACCCGGCGGTGCAGAGTGTTGCCGGGTTCATCGGTGGCAACAGCGGTACCAACAACGCCATGGTGCTGGTGCGCCTGAAGCCGATCAGCGAGCGTAAGCTCGATGCGCAGAAAGTGATCGAGCGCCTGCGCAAGGAAATGCCAAAAGTACCGGGCGGGCGCCTGTTCCTGATGGCCGACCAGGATCTGCAACTGGGCGGCGGCGGTCGTGACCAGACGTCGTCGCAATACCTGTACACGTTGCAAAGCGGCGACCTCGCGGCGTTGCGTGAGTGGTTCCCCAAGGTAGTTGCTGCCCTGCGTGCGCTGCCGGAGCTGACCGCAATCGACGCCCGCGACGGTGCCGGCACCCAGCAGGTGACCCTGGTAGTCGACCGCGACCAGGCCAAGCGCCTGGGCATCGACATGGACATGGTCACCGCCGTGCTGAACAACGCCTACAGCCAGCGGCAAATCTCCACCATCTATGACAGCCTCAACCAGTACCAGGTGGTGCTGGAGATCAACCCCAAATATGCCTGGGACCCGAGTACCCTGGAGCAGGTGCAGGTGATTACCGCAGACGGCGCGCGCGTGCCGCTGTCCACCATTGCCCACTACGAGAACAGCCTGGCCAACGACCGCGTCAGCCACGAAGGCCAGTTCGCCTCGGAAGACATTGCCTTCGACGTTGCCGAAGGCTACAGCCCCGACCAGGCCATGGCAGCGCTGGAGCGTGAGGTGGCCAAGCTGGGGCTGCCCGAAGAGGTGATCGCCAAGCTGGGCGGTACTGCGGACGCCTTTGCCAAGACCCAGCAGGGGCAGCCGTTGATGATTCTGGGGGCATTGGTGCTGGTGTACCTGGTGCTGGGTATCCTGTACGAAAGCTACATCCACCCCTTGACCATTCTTTCGACACTGCCGTCGGCCGGCGTTGGTGCGCTGCTCACGCTGTATGTCACAGGGGGCGAGTTCAGCCTGATCTCGCTGCTGGGGCTGTTCCTGCTGATTGGCGTGGTGAAGAAAAACGCCATCTTGATGATCGACCTGGCCTTGCAGCTGGAGCGTCACCAGGGGCTGTCGCCGGAAGAGTCGATCCGCCGGGCCTGCCTGCTGCGCCTGCGGCCTATCCTGATGACCACGCTGGCGGCCATCCTCGGCGCCTTGCCGCTGCTGCTGAGCCACGCCGAAGGTGCAGAAATGCGCCAGCCGCTGGGCCTGACCATCATCGGTGGCCTGGTGTTCAGCCAGGTCCTTACCCTTTATACGACGCCGGTGGTCTACCTGTACCTGGACCGCCTGCGCCACCGTTTCAATCATTGGCGCGGCGTGCGCACCGACGCAGCCCTGGAAAACCCGCTATGACTTTTGCCCAGACCCCACTGCACCGTGCCCTGCAAACGCTGACTCGTGGGCGTGGCTCGCGCCTGCTCGGCGCCGGTTTGTGCGTGGCCTTGCTCAGTGCCTGTACCCTGAGCCCGGACTACCACCGCCCGGAACTGACCAGCACGGCGGCGCAGTTCAAGCACGCCCAAGGCTGGACCCAGGCCACGCCATCGGACGCAATCGCCCGTGGCGCCTGGTGGGAGATCTACGGCGATGCCGGGCTTAACGCGCTGGTCGAGGAGCTGAACCGCAGCAACCAGACTGTAGCCCAGTCCGAAGCGCAGTATCGCCAGGCCCAGGCACTGGTGCGCAGCAGCCGGGCAGGGTTGTTCCCAAGCCTGGACCTGACGGTCGGCAAGAACCGTTCTGCCCAAGGTACCGGCAGTTCCAGCTCCAGCCTGTCCAACAACAGCAGCGGCATCCGCGACACCTACAACGCTCAGCTGGGTGTCAGCTGGGAAATCGACCTGTGGGGCAAGCTGCGCGAAACCATGAATGCCAACGAGGCCAGCGCCGAAGCCAGCCTTGCCGACCTCGCTTCGATCCGCTTGAGCCAGCAGTCGGAGCTGGTGCAGAACTACCTGCAACTGCGGGTGATCGATGAGCAGAAGCGCCTGCTGGAAGCCACCGTGGCGGCGTATGAACGCTCGCTGCGGATGAACGAAAACCAGTACCGCGCTGGTGTTGCCGGGCCAGATGCAGTGGCCCAGGCGCGCACCCAGCTCAAGAGCACCCAGGCTGACTTGATCGACCTGATCTGGCAGCGTGCACAGTTCGAGAACGCCATTGCGGTGTTGCTGGGCAAGACGCCGGCCGACTTTGCCCTGGCCGACAGCAAAAACGTTCCTGCGCTGCCGCAGATCCCGGTATCCCTGCCTTCGCAGTTGCTGGAGCGGCGCCCGGACATCGCCGCCGCCGAACGTAACGTGATGGCTGCCAACGCCAACATCGGCGTATCGCGTGCGGCGTATTTCCCTGACCTGAGCCTGAGCATGAGCGGCGGCTATTCCAGCAGCAGCTTCAGCAACTGGATCGAACTGCCCAACCGTTACTGGTCGGTAGGCCCGCAACTGGCGCTGACCCTGTTCGATGCCGGCAAGCGCAGCGCCGAGGTTGACCGCACGGTGGCAGTGTACGACCAGACCGTGGCGCAATACCGCCAGACCGTGCTCGATGGCTTCAAGGAAGTGGAAAACCTGCTGGTGCAGTTGAAGGTGTACGGCGATGAAGCGGTGGTGCGCCAGGAGGCGCTGGATGCGGCCCGAGAGTCGTTGCGCCTGACCGAGAACCAGTACCGTGCCGGGTTGATCGGCTACCTGGATGTGGTCAACGTGCAGACTACGGCGCTGAGTAACGAGCGCAGTGTGTTGAACCTGCTGCAAGGGCGCCTGGTGGCCAGTGTGCAGTTGGTAGCCGCGCTGGGTGGCGGTTGGGACGCCGAACAGGCGTTTGCCGAGCAGGATTGAAGTAAACGCACGCTTTTGTGGGAGCGGCCTTGTGTCGCGAAAGGGCCGCGGAGCGGCCCCGGATTACCCGTACAAACAGTAAAATTGCCGGGGCTGCTTCGCAGCCCTTTCGCGACACAAGGCCGCTCCCACAAAGTACGCTGCAGATCTGCTTAGGGCTTGTATTGGATCCATTCCCATTCGCAAAAACCCCGTGCGTTTCGCCAAAGCTTGAGTACAATCGTCAGCTTTTGCCGGGCCCCCTGTCCCGTCGCTGGAATTCCCAATGCTGACCGGTAGCTACTCCTCTTCGCTGGTGTTGATTTCGCTGTGCGTGGCGATCCTGGCGTCTTATACCGCCCTTGATCTGACCGGCCGCATTGCCACGGCCAAGGGCCGGGCTGCCTACCTGTGGATGGGGGGAGGCGCGTTGGCCATGGGCATTGGCGTGTGGTCGATGCACTTTATCGGCATGCTCGCCTTCAGCCTGCCCATCGACCTGGGCTATGACCTGGCGCTTACCGCGTTCTCGCTGCTGATCGCCGTGCTGTCCTCGGGCTTTGCCCTGTGGCTGGTGAGCCAGCCGCGCCTGCCGTGCCTGCAACTGGGCTTTGGCGCGCTGATCATGGGCGCCGGCATCGCCTGCATGCACTACACCGGCATGGCCGCGCTGCGCATGCTGCCAGGTATCGACTACGACCCCACGCTGTTCGGGGCCTCGCTGCTGATTGCCGTGGGTGCTTCTGCGGCGGCGTTGTGGATTGCCTTCCGCCTGCGCAAGCATACCCCCTACGTGCGGCAGATCCGCGGGCTGGCGGCGGTGGTGATGGGTTTTGCCATCGTCGGCATGCACTACACCGGCATGGCGGCGGCGAATTTCCCCGAGGGCAGCTTCTGTGGTGCGCTGGGCGGTGGGTTGCAGGGCGATAGCCTGGTCTACCTGGTGCTGATCACCACCCTGGCGGTACTGGCCGTGGCTTTGCTGACCTCGGTGCTGGACGCGCGCCTGGAGGCACGCACCGCCGAGCTGGCCCGTTCGCTGACCCTGGCCAACCAGGAGCTTACCCAGCTGGCGCTGCACGACACGCTCACCGACCTGCCCAACCGTACCTTGCTGGCAGATCGTATCGAGCAGGCCATTGCCAAGGTGGCGGAGCAGGGTGGTTGCTTTGCCTTGATGTTCATCGACCTGGACGGCTTCAAGCCGGTCAACGATGCGTTCGGCCACCATATCGGCGACCTGCTGCTCAAGGCCGTGGCCGCACGCCTGCGCGGCCACCTGCACAGCCAGGACACCCTGGCGCGCATCGGTGGCGACGAGTTCGTGCTATTGGTGGAGTTGCAGGAGCCTGACGATGCCATGGATGTGGCGGTGAAGCAGGTGAACCTGGTGTCACGGCCATTCCGGGTAGCCGAACACGACCTGCAACTGTCCGCGAGCCTGGGTATCGTCCTGTACCCCGGCAACGGCCTGGACCAGCACGAGCTGCTGCGCAATGCCGACGCCGCCATGTACCACGCCAAGAGCGCCGGCAAGAACGGCTACAGCTTCTTCGATGTGTCGATGAACAGTAACGCCCGCCAGCAATTGCAGCTGTTGCAAGACCTGCGTCAGGCGCTGGAGCAACGCCAGTTCCGCTTGCATTACCAGCCCAAGTTCGACGCACAGGCATGCCAGCCTATAGGTGCCGAAGCCTTGCTGCGTTGGGAGCACCCGCAGCAGGGGCTGTTGCTGCCCGACCGCTTTATCGGCCTGGCGGAGAAGACCGGCTTGATCATCCCGATCGGCGAGTGGGTGCTGGACGAAGCCTGCCGGCAGATGCGCCAGTGGCTGGATCAAGGGCATCAAGGCTGGCGCATGGCCGTGAACCTGTCGGCCATCCAGTTCTGCCATGCCGGGCTGGTCGATAGTGTGGCCAGGGCCCTGCAACAGCACGGCCTGCCAGCCAACTGCCTGACCCTGGAAATCACCGAAACCACTGCCATGCACGACGCCGATGCCAGCCTTACCGTGCTGCAACGGTTGTCCGACATGGGCGTGGACCTGTCCATCGATGACTTTGGCACCGGCTATTCCAGCTTGATGTACCTCAAGCGCCTGCCCGCCAACGAGCTGAAGATCGACCGCGGTTTTGTGCGTGACCTGGAACAGGACAGTGACGATGCGGCGATTGTCTCAGCCATCGTCGCCCTGGGCCAGGCGCTGGGCCTGCGTATTGTTGCCGAAGGCGTGGAGACCGGCAGGCAGCAGGATTTCCTGACCCGTCTGGGGTGTGATTCGCTACAAGGCTACCTGCTGGGCCAGCCAGTACCGGCCGAGCAGTTCATGGGCAAGTTGCAGGCCTTGCGTCAGCAGGATGCCGCTACCGGTTAAACGGCGTCGCGCAGGGTGAAGGCGGGGATGAACGCATCCATTTCCGCTTCGACGGCCTCGATGATGCGTTCAACATCGGCTGCCGCCATGATGGCCATGCAAGGGATGCCGGCAATGGCCAGCAGGGTTTCGCCAGTGGCGCGGTCGAACAGCCGGGCGACCATGCTGCGGGGCGCATCCATGATGGCCTCGAAGCCCAGCGGGTGGAAATGCCAACGCATCACCTGGCAGGCGTTGGGAAACGTCATCTTGTTCATGCCAGCCTCCTTGTCCGTGCCTGGACGCGGTGATCGGTTGGCTGCGCGTGTGCGCCACCGGGAAGGTAAACATAGCAGCTGCCACGCACGATTCTCGGTTGCAAATAAGACAAATGTACCAATGCATGACAGAGGTCACATACTTGTCACGAAGCCCCTGGGGCCGTAGCCGGCAGGGCAAACGTTTTCCGGTCACGATTGCGGTAGTTTTCTGCTCCGTTCAGTCCGTTTTCAGTGGTGTTCGGCACACGTAGTTTCAGACGAGCGGTGTAATCAGCCCAGCAAACCGGCGGCGATGTTGATGGTGAACCCGAGAATCGCCGTATTGAACACGAAGCCCACCAGCGAATGCGCCAACACAATCCGCCGTAACTGCCTGCCGGCGACGCCTATATCTGACGTTTGCACCGCCACGCTGATGGTGAACGAGAAGTAGTGAAAGTCCCAATAGTCCGGGTTGCGCTCGCCATCGGCGAAGCGCAGTGGTGGTTCGTGGTTTTGCCCGGTATAGAACAGCCGGGCGTAATGCAGGCTGAATATGCAGCCGATCAGCAGCCAGGAGCCCGCCACGGTCAGGCCGGTGTAGAGGTAATGCAGGGCCAGTGCCGAGCCTTGCAGGCCCCGGCTGGACACCAGTTGCAGGGTGACCGCGGCGAGGCTGGCGATGGCGGCGATACACACCGTAAGCAACACCACGCCTGCGTTTTCGTCTTCGACGCGGGCAACCTTGCGGACCTTTTCAGGGCTGGCGCCCCAGGTCAGGTACAGCACCAGCAGCAGGTACAGCCACACGCCAAGGTTCCAGCCGGCGAGGATGTGCAGAACGGTGTCACCGGCGGGGATCAGCCAGGCGCCGACAACGCCGACTGCGGCGGCGAAGCTCAGGCGGGGGTGGGTACGGGTCAGGCGGTGGAAAGCCATGGGGCCTCTTTTTCGGTGGGTATGGCAACCACTCTAGACTGTGATAAGACACATGAGCGGTATAGGCCGTCCATTGTGGGAGCGGGCGAGCCCGCGAAGCAGGCACCACGGTGGTTGGCACGGGCTGCGCCCGTGTTCGCGGGCTCGCCCGCTCCCACAGGGATCGCGCAAGGCTCTGGTTTTCATCAAGACAGCTATCCCCGTCAAAGCGTGCCAGGTGGGCTGTTGTTTTCTTTGATGTCGCCCATCGCACGGCATTGCAACTCTCAGTACACTGCACGCTCCAACACCAACATCTGTTGAACTCGAGGTTTTTGCATGACGCTCAGTCCTTTGGCAGGCAAGCCGGCTCCGGCCAGCGTGCTGGTCGATATTCCCCGACTGCTCACCGCCTACTACACCGGCCGCCCAGACGCTGCCGTGGCGGCCCAGCGGGTGGCCTTCGGCACCTCGGGGCACCGGGGGACTTCGCTTGAATTGAGTTTCAACGAATACCACGTGCTGGCCATTACCCAGGCCATCTGCCTGTACCGCCAGGAAAAGGGCATCGATGGCCCGTTGTTCATCGGTGCCGACACCCACGCCCTGTCAGCGCCGGCCACTGCCAGCGCCCTGGAAGTACTGGCGGCCAACGGCGTGCAGGTCAGGCTGTCCAAGGACGACGAATATACGCCGACGCCAGCCGTGTCCCACGCCATCCTCTGCCACAACCGTGGCCGTGAGCAGGGCCTGGCCGATGGCATCGTCATCACCCCGTCGCACAACCCGCCGCAAAGCGGTGGTTTCAAGTACAACCCACCCAATGGCGGCCCGGCCGACAGCGACGTGACCAAGTGGGTCGAGGCCAAGGCCAACGAGTTGCTGGCTGCCAACCTTGCGGGCGTGAAGCGCATGGACCATGCCCAGGCGCTGCAGGCCCCGACCACCCAGCGCCATGACTATGTGAGCAGCTATGTGGCGGACCTGGAAAACGTCATCGACTTCGACGTTATCCGTAACGCCAAGCTGCGCCTGGGCGTCGACCCGCTGGGCGGGGCAGGGGTGCGCTACTGGTCGGCCATTGCCGAACACTACAAGCTGGACCTGGAAGTGGTGAACACCGAGGTGGACCCCACCTTCCGCTTCATGACCGTCGACTGGGACGGGCAGATCCGCATGGACCCATCCTCGCCCTACGCCATGCAGGGCCTGATCGGCCTGCGCGAGCGTTTCGACGTGGCCTTCGCCTGCGACCCGGACCACGACCGCCACGGTATCGTGACCTCCGACGGCCTGCTGCAGCCGAACAACTACCTGGCCGTGGCCATCGACTACCTGTATCGCCACCGCCCGCAGTGGCGCAGCGACGCCGCCGTGGGCAAGACCGTGGTGTCCAGCGGCATGATCGACCGCGTCACCCAGCGCCTGGGCCGTGAGTTGTACGAAGTGCCAGTGGGCTTCAAGTTCTTCGCCCAAGGGCTGTTCGACGGTACGCTTGGCTTTGGTGGCGAAGAGAGTGCCGGTGCGTCGTTCCTGCGCCGCGATGGCTCGGTCTGGGCCACCGACAAGGACGGGCTGATCCCGGCCTTGCTGGCTGCCGAAATGACTGCCCGTACCGGGCGCAACCCGAGCCAGGCCTATGCCGACCTGACCGAGGCACTGGGCAAACCGTACGCCACCCGCGTCGAGGCCAAGGCCGATGTGCGGCAGAAGGCGTTGCTGAGCAAGCTGGCACCAGAGCAGGTCAAGTCGACCGAACTGGCCGGGGAGCCGATCGTGCAGATCCTCAGCCACGCGCCGGGCAATGGCCAGGCGATTGGCGGGCTGAAGGTGATGACCGCCAATGGCTGGTTCGCTGCGCGCCCATCGGGCACCGAAGACATCTACAAGATCTACGCCGAAAGCTTCATCGATGAAGCGCACCTGCAGCGCCTGGTACAGGAAGCGCAAGTGCTGGTGGATGCGGCGATTGCCTGATCGGTAACAAACCGCTTGGTGCTGCGGCGCAACGTAAATTAGAATTAATCCTATTTACGCCGCCGCAGGGCCATTCCCATGATCGACGCCGCGCCGCCACCGGAGCCTAGCCTGCCTGCCCTGTACCGGGAGCATCGCGGCTGGCTCGAAACCTGGCTACGTCGGCGCCTGGGCAATGCCTGGGATGCCGCCGACCTCAGCCAGGATACTTTTCTACGGGTACTGACCAGTGCCCAACCCCTGGCTGACATTCGCGAGCCAAGGGCCTACCTGCTGACAGTGGGCAAACGCCTGCTGAGCAACTTCCACCAACGGCGCAGCCTGGAACAGGCTTACCTCGACGCTTTGGCCACCTTGCCCGAGCAGCATGTGCCCTCGCCAGAAAAACGCTGGATATTGCTGGAAACCCTGCAAGCACTCGACGAATTGCTCGATGGCCTCAAGGCCCCGGTACGCAAGGCCTTTCTCTGGAGCCAGCTTGAAGGGCTGGGCTACGCCGAAATCGGCAAGCGCCTGGGCGTTTGCGAGCGTTCGGTAAAGCGCTATATGGCGCAGGCATACGAACATTGCCTGCTGGCCGAGTTGCAATGACCACCCACTCGCCTGAAACCCGCGAAGCCGTGCGTGCTGCCGCCCGTTGGCTGGCGCTGCTGGACTCTGGTGACGCCAGTGAGAGCGACTTGCTGCGCCTGGCGAAATGGCGGGCCAGCAGCAGCTTGCACGAAGATGCATGGCAGAAGGCATCATTGCTGCGCCAGCGGTTTACCGCGCTACCCGGCGCGCTGGCCATGGCCACCCTGGACCGCCCGGATACCGGGCGTCGCGCATTGCTCAAGCAAGCCCTGGGTATCGCGGTGCTGTTGCCCACGGCCTGGCTGGTCAGCCGAGAGCTACCACTGG
Organism: Pseudomonas sp. NPDC008258; assembly: GCF_042956345.1. Classification (NCBI taxonomy): domain Bacteria; kingdom Pseudomonadati; phylum Pseudomonadota; class Gammaproteobacteria; order Pseudomonadales; family Pseudomonadaceae; genus Pseudomonas; species Pseudomonas sp. NPDC008258. The sequence continues at coordinate 55,816 of NZ_JBIBGE010000027.1, read as the reverse complement.
AGGCCTGGACCGCCGACATGCACACCTCGGTAGGCGAGCGTCGGCAGGTGCTGTTGAGCGATGGCACATTCGTGCAGCTGAACACCGACAGTGCGGTGGATATCGACATGAATGCACGTCGCCTGACATTGCTTCGCGGAGAAGTGGCGGTGAAGGTGCCCGCCAACCTGAACCTGACGTTGCAGGTGCCTTACGGCCAGGTGGTGCTCGGCAGTGGTGAAGTGTGCCTGCGGCTGGTCGACCAGGCCTGCCGGGTATCGGTCGCCGATGGGTTAGCCAGCCTGCAGCCACTGCGCGGTCCGGCACACGTGCTGCACGCCGGGCAGCAGGCCAACCTGCAGGTGGCAGGCGTGGGGCCGGTGACAGGCCTGGATGAATGGCGCCTGGGCTGGCGTGAGGGCGTGCTGCGGCTGGACGACCGCCCCTTGGGCGAGTTGTTGCACGAGTTGCGCAGGTACCGCCCCGGGGTGCTGCGCTGGGCGCCGGAGCTGGAGCGCCTGCGGGTGACTGGCACTTTCCGCCTTGACGATACCGACCGGATTCTTGCCTTGCTCGTCGCCAGCCTGCCGTTGCAGGTGCACGCACGCACACGCTACTGGGTCAGCCTGGCGACACGAGAAAACCGTGCTTGAGGCTGTCCCCTTTTTTTCACTCGCCGGTCATTACCGGTAGGAAGAAAATAAAGGGGAGCCTTGTTCAATGTCAGCAGTAATGTCTTGCCGCCTGCGCCCACTGGCGCGCGCAGTGCGCCCGTTGTTTGCCATGAGCCTGTTGTTGTCCGCACCCGCCTGGGCTGATGAGCCGGTGCGGCGTGCCTATCAGGTGCCGGCCGCCAGCCTGGGCGCTGTGCTCACCCGGTTTGCCGACCAGGCCGGCGTGAGCCTTTCGCTGGACCCGGCACTGGTTCAGGGCCGGCAGAGTAACGGCCTGTCTGGTAGCTACAGTGTCGAAGAAGGTTTCATGCAGCTGCTACGCGGCAGCGGCCTGCAGTTGCTGCCGGTGGGTGAGGGGGCCTTCACCCTGATGCCAGCACCCGAGGCCGGTGATGCTCTGGAAATCGCCCCGACCAGCATCGTTGGCGGGCTGGCCGCAAGCAACGAAACGCAGCCGTATGCTGGCGGCCAGGTGGCTCGGCAGGGCGCGCAGGGCCTTTTGGGGTCGCGTGACTTCATGGAAACCCCGTTCAGCATCACCAGCTATACCAGCGAACTGGTGAAGAACCAGCAAGCGCGAACCTTGGGCGAACTGATCGCCACCGACCCTTCGGTTCGGGCCACCAATCCGGCAGGCGGGCGCTTCGAGCAATTCACCATTCGCGGCTTCAGCCTGTTCAACAGTGATGTGGCCTACAACGGTTTGTACGGCATTTTGCCGACCTACTCGATCGACATGGAAATGGCCGACCGGGTCGATATCATCAAAGGCCCCAGCCAGTTGATCAACGGCATTTCGCCGCGTGGCAGCGTGGGCGGCGGCATCAATGTGCAGCCCAAGCGCGCTGGCGACAAGCCAATCACCGAGTTTACCGGCAGCTATGCCTCGGCTGGCCAGGCGGGCGGGGCGGTGGATGTTGGCCGGCGCTTTGGCGAAGGCCAGCAGTTTGGCGTGCGCTTCAATGGCGTGAAGCAGGCCGGCGATACCGAATGGGACCACCAGCGCGTCGAGCGTGAAATGGCAGTGCTGGGCCTGGACTTTCGCGGCGAGCGCCTGCGCCTGTCGGCGGACCTCGGCCACACCGAGCGTGACACCGATGCACCGCAGGAACGCGTGCTGATCGGCACAAACGCCAAGGTGCCGGATGCCAACGATGTTCGCCACAACTACGCCCAGGCCTGGAGCAAGGCGCGCACCAACGACACGTTTGGCGCACTGCATGCCGAGTACGACATCAGCGAATCGCTGCTAGCCTACGGCGCGGTCGGCGCGCGCAAAAGCAACCATGACTTCCTGCGGCACAACGTCTCCATCGTCAACGATGCCGGTGACTTCACCGTGCAGCCACGCGACTTTACCCGCGATGAGTCGGTGCGCACCGCCATGGCCGGCCTGCGCAACTGGTTCCATACCGGGCCGGTCAGCCATGAGCTGAATCTGGCGGCCAGCTACTTCTACATGGACTTCACCAACGGCGGCGCCCGCTATGCGTCGGCGCCCAGCAACCTCTACAACCCGGTGGCCACACCGACCCCGGGTACGCCCACCCGCATCGACCCCGAGGTTTACACGGAGAACCGCTTTTCCGGCGTAGCCCTGGCCGACACCCTCGGCTTTTTCGATGGCCGCCTGCTACTGACGCTGGGCGCACGCTGGCAACGCGTGCAGGTGGATGACTGGAGCGACGGCGTCAAAGGCGACACTGCCTATGACGAAGAAAAGGTCTCGCCTTCGGGCGGTGTGCTGCTCAAGGTTACCGACCAGCTATCGCTTTACGCCAATTACATGGAAGGCCTGAGCCAGGGCAAGATCGCGCCTTCGACGTCGGTCAACGAAGACCAGATCTTCCCACCGTTCACCAGCCGCCAGGTCGAGGTTGGGGCCAAATATGACCTGGGCAGGGTGGCCTTTACTGCCAGTGCCTTCCGCATTCGCCAGCCGGCTTACGAGACCAATGCCACCTCGCGGGTGTTCGGCCCCAATGGCAAGCGTGACAACCGGGGTATCGAGTTGAGCGTGTTCGGTGAACCGGTGCAAGGCGTGCGTGTGCTGGGTGGGGTGATGTACATCGACAGCGAACTGACCGACACCGTGGGTGGCGCCTTTGACGGCAACCGCGCGCCGGCCACACCCGAATACAACGTCAACCTCGGTGCCGAATGGGACGTGCCGGGCGTGAATGGCCTGACCCTGACGGCGCGGGGCATTCACTCCAGCTCGCAGTACCTGGACCAGAACAACAGCAAGCAGATCGATGGCTGGGAGCGTTATGACGTGGGGGCGCGTTATGCGTTCAAGGTGGATGCCACCGAGGTGACGTTGCGGGCCAGTGTGGAGAACGTACTGGATGATCGCTACTGGAGCTCGGCGGGGGCTTCGGATGACAGTGAGCCGGGGTTGACCCTGTCCACGCCGCGTACTTACCTGCTCTCGGCAACCGTTGGCTTCTAAGCCGTCCCGCAAGCCTTCTGCATACCCTGTGGGAGCGGGCGTGCCCGCGAATCAGGCGACTCGGTGGATGGCACCGGCTCCGCCGGTGTTCGCGGGCATGCCCGCTCCCACAGGGGCTCGTGCAAGACAGTCGCTCTTGTAGACGATCAGGTTGGCGCAATCGCCCGCCCAAGCTTCTGCGCCTGCCCCTGCAACACCCGCATCAAATGCATCGCCGCATGCGAAGGCGGCTCGAAGCGCGAATAGACAAAGCTGATGTCGAAGTGAATCTCATCGGCCAGCGGCACCACCGCCAGCCCACTGTCCTGCGCCACGAATTCGTCGATCACGCTAATGCCCATACCCTGCTTTACCAATGCCACAGCCTCGTTGGCATTGGTGAACGACAACAGTGATACCAACTGCGCCCCGCACCGTTCGATGTGCCCGGCCAGCAGTTTGCCAAACGGCATGTCTGGCCTGAACAGCAGCAGCGCGTGGCCTTCCAGTTGCCGCAAGGTCAGCGAGGTGTGCCCGGCCAAAGCGTGATCGGGTGGCATCACCACCACCATGCGCCCACGCATGAACGCCTGCGAATGCAGGTGGTCGTGCTGCACGGGCAGGGCGGCAATCGACAGGTCGACCTTTTTCGACAGGATCTGGTTGGGCATTTCGCCCATCAGCGAGGTTTGCCATTCGATGTTAAGCGACGGCGCCTCCCGCTTGAGCTGCGCCAGGGCAATCGGGATGACCACCGTCGACAGCGAAGCGCTGCACGAGATGCGCAGCTTGCGGTGGCCGCCTGCGCCCAGTGACAGGGCGCACTCGTTGACTTCCAGCGCTGCCTGATACACCCGCTCGACCTCACGGAACAGCACCTGCGCCTCGGCCGTGGGCACCAGGCGGTTGTTGATGCGCTCGAACAGGCGGTAGCTCAAACGCCCTTCGATGTACTGGATCAACTTGCTGACGGCTGGCTGCGACACATACAGCAGCTTGGCCGCCGCGCTGATCGAGCCGGTCAGCATCACCGCGCGGAACACTTCCATGTGGCGCAGTTTGAACACCATGGGGCTTGCGTCTGCGCCTTCGTTGCCAAGCTGCATGTGTATTACCTTAGGTTATGGTCTTTGCCATCTGGGTATGAGCGTCAAACCTGGCCACGCAGTATCTTGAACCCAGCCAAATCGCCCTTGCGGCGCACAATAACAAGATCTGCAGGCAAGCGCAGCGGTGCTTGCCGGGAGTGCCATGTGAGCATCTTTGACGAACCTAAGATCGATTGCCATAACCATTTGTTTGATCCTGCCCGTTTCCCTTACCACCCCGACGCACCCTATGCGCCTTCCGGCCAGGAAGTCGCCACCCAGGAGCAGTTCAGCCGGGTAATGGACACCTACGGTGTGCAGCATGCCTTGCTGGTGGGGCCCAACAGCGGCTATCACACCGACAACCGCTGCCTGCTGCATGCCCTGGCTACCGGGCAGGGGCGGTTCAAGGGTGTGGCGGTGGTCGAGGCGGACATACACCTCGATGCACTGGCTGCGCTGCAGGCGCAGGGGGTGGTCGGTATCGCCTTCAACCCCGCGTTGTACGGGGTGGCCAGCTTGAAGGACGTTGACGGCCTGTTCGGCAAGCTCGCCGAGCTCGACCTGTTCGCCCAGGTGCAGGTCTGCGAAGACCAGTTGCTTGAACTGCGCAGCCTGGTTCAGGGCTCGCGTGCACGCCTGCTGATCGACCATTGCGGCCGGCCAGACGTGGCGGCTGGGGTACAGCAGCCTGGCTTCCAGGCGTTGTTGCAACTGGCGGACAGTGGCCGCGCCAGCGTCAAGCTGTCAGGCATGCAAAAGTTCGCTGCGGCCGATGCGCTGCTGGAGCAGAGCCGTGCCTACGTCCATGCCCTGCTTGAAGCGTTTGGTGCCGAAGCCTGCGTGTGGGGCTCGGACTGGCCGTTCATTCGCCAGCGCTCGCGTGTGGACTACGGCCCGCTGCTGAAACTGGCCGAGCGGCTGATGCCGGATGCCCAGCTACGCCGCACGGTGATGTGGGACACCCCTCGACGTCTGTTCGGGTTCGCCTAGAACCTCGTTTTTGCCATTCCAATAACAAGAGAGCAATCGTCATGAACACAGAACAGAACGCCAGCCTCGGGGTGTTCGACACCCCGGCACGCGCGCAACAACGCACCCGCACCCGCTTCATGATCCTGGCGCTGATTTCCGGTGGCACCATGATCAACTACCTCGACCGCAGCGTGATGGGTATTGCCGCACCCAGCATCAGCGCCGACCTGGGCCTGAACGCAGCGATGATGGGGGTGATCTTTTCTGCCTTCTCGTGGACCTACGCTGCCGCACAGATCCCGGGTGGCATCCTCATCGACCGGCTGGGCACCAAACTCACCTACTGGCTGGCGCTGACCCTGTGGTCGCTGTTCACCGGCCTGCAAGGGCTGGCGCAGGGCTTCCTGTCGTTGCTGGGCATGCGCTTTCTGGTGGGGGTGACCGAGGCCCCGTGCTTCCCTACCAACAGCCGGGTGGTGGCTACCTGGTTCCCGCAGAGCGAGCGGGCAAGGGCGACGGGTATCTACACCTTTGCCGAATACACCGGGCTGGCTTTCCTGACGCCGCTGCTGTTCTGGGTGCTGCACGCCTACGGCTGGCGCTTCCTGCTGATGGCCGTAGGCCTGATGGGCATCCTCTATGGCCTGGTGTGGTGGCGCAAATACCACGAGCCGCACGAGTCGACCACGGCCAACCAGGCTGAACTGGACTACATCGCCGCCGGTGGCGGGGTGGTCGATGGCGGGCAGAAAGCCACGGTATTCCGCTGGTCGCAGATTCCGGCGCTGCTCAAGCACCGCAACATGCTGGGCATCTGCCTGGGGCAGTTCGCCTGCAACTCCACCAACGTGTTCTTCCTCACCTGGTTCCCTACCTACCTGGTGACCGAGCGGCACATGCCCTGGCTCAAGGTCGGCTGGGTGGCGGTGCTGCCGTTCATTGCCGCCTCGCTGGGTACGCTGGTGGGTGGCTGGTTGTCGGACGCCTTGCTGCGCCGTGGCTACTCGCTGAACGTGGCGCGCAAGCTGCCGGTGATCGCCGGGCTGCTGACTGCTTCGGTGATCGTGCTGGCCAACTACGTCGAGTCCGATGCACTGGTCATCACCATCCTGTGCATCGCCTATTTCGCCCAGGGCATGTCGGCGCTGGCCTGGATGATCGTGTCCGATATCGCCCCCAAGGGCCTGCTGGGCCTCAGTGGCGGCCTGTTCAACCTGTTTGCCAATGCGGCTGGCATCGTCACCCCCTTGACCATCGGCATCATCGTGTCGCTCACCGGCTCGTTCGTCTGGGCCCTGGCGTTCGTGTCGTCGATCACCGTGCTGGGTGCGCTGTGCTACCTGTTCATGGTCAGCGACCTGCGTCGCTTGCCGGAAATTCCTTCTGTCGAAAATGGAGCTAAACAATGAGCCAGTACCTGCAAGGCCAGACCGCAATCGTGACCGGGGGCATGCGTGGCATCGGCCTGGCGATTGCCCGGCGCCTGCACAGCGCCGGCGCCCAGGTGGTGATCTGGGACCTCGCCGTCGACGGCTGGGACAGTGCAGAAAACGGCTTTGAACCGGTGCTGCGCCAGGCGGTGGACGTGTCGTCGCTGGCCTCGGTGGAGGCGGCTTTTGCCGAGGCACTGGCGCGTGTGGGGCAGGTGCAGATTCTGGTCAACAATGCCGGCATCAACGGCCCGGTGGTGGCCTCGTGGGACTACCCGCCAGAGGCGTGGGACAAGGTCATCGCCATCGACCTGAATGGTGTGTTCTATTGCTGCCGTACCGCCATCCCGCACATGCGTGAACGTGGCTACGGGCGTATCGTCAACATCGCCTCCATGGCCGGCAAGGACGGCGTGCAGTACATCTCGGCCTATTCGGCAGCCAAGGCCGGGGTCATCGCCTTCACCAAGGCAGCCGCCAAGGAGCTGGCGCAGGACGGCGTGCTGCTCAACTGCGTGGCACCGGCCATGGTCGAGACGCCGCTGATGGCCGAAATGACAGCGGAGCATATTGCCGCGAGCAAGGCCAAGATCCCCATGGGGCGCTTCCTCAAGGCCGAGGAGATCGCCAACATGGTCAGCTGGATCGCCGGGCCCGAGTGCAGCTTTACCACCGGCTTTGTATTCGACCTCAGTGGTGGGAGGGCGACCTATTGAATGGCCTGGGCGTGGCGCACCTGACGGCGCTGGAACTGCCACCGCCAGTGTTGGTTCGCGAGGCGCGGTGCGCCGGCTTCAGCGCGGTGGGGTTGCGGCTGCACCCGGTGATGCCGGGCGCGCTGGGCTATCCGCTGTCGGCTGGCAGCCAGGGCATGCGTGAACTGCGGGCGGTCATGGCCGGGGAGGGCGTACGTGTGACGGACATCGAGTTTGTCTCGCTTACCCCGCAAACCCGGGTCTCAGATTACCAGGCCCTGTTAGCCGCTGGTGCCGAGCTGGGTGCGGCAAGCCTGACGGTGTCCGGTGACGATGACGATGTTGCACGGCTGACCGGCAACTTTGCAGCGCTTTGTGAAATGGCGCATGGCCATGGCTTGCGGGTGGACCTGGAGTTCATGCGCTGGCGGCCGGTGGCGACGTTGCAACAGGCGTGTGCGGTGGTGACAGGGGCCGGGCAGCACAACGGTGGCGTGCTGGTCGATGCCTTGCACCTGTTCCGCTCCGGTGGCCAGGTGGCAGATATCGCCGCAATCGACCCGCGCCTGCTGCGTGCCGTGCAGCTGTGCGATGCACCGCTGCTGGCACCTGCGCACGAGCTGATCATTCCGGAGGCCCGCGAGGGCCGCCTGCTGCCGGGCCAAGGGCAACTGCCGTTGGCAGCGTTGCTGGCGGCGTTGCCGGGGGATGGGTGCATCAGCGTGGAAGTGCCGTCCGCCGGCTTGCCCGCAGCGCAGCGGCTGCAAGCGGCGGGGCAGGTGACCCACGCCTGGCTGCACGACAGGCGACAGGCGTCACCCGCCGTGCAGGTTGTCGGTCACGCCTGATCCGGTACCACGGCGATCACATCGATCTCCATCAGCCACTCGGCCTGGGCCAACCCGGCCACCACCAGCCCGGTGGAGATCGGGAACACGCCCTTCAGCCACTTGCCCACTTCCTTGTACACCGGCTCGCGGTAACGCGGGTCGGTGATGTAGGTGGTGGTCTTGACGATGTGCGACAGGTCCGAGCCCGCTTCTTCAAGCAGCTGCTTGACGTTTTTCATCGCCTGCTCGGTCTGTGCGCGGGGGTCACCCAGGCCCACCAGCTTGCCTTCGAAGTCGGTGCCGACCTGGCCGCGCACATAAATGGTGTTACCGGCCCGCACGGCCTGGCACAGGTCATTGTCCAGGGTCTGGTTGGGGTAGGTTTCCTTGGTGTTGAACATGCGGATGCGAGTATGGGTAGGCATCAGTGGGCTCCGAGGGTGCTGACGTTGCTGATCGTGTTTTCGTGCTGCGCATCCGCGTCGCGCTGCTCGCGGTCGCGGTAGGCCAGATAGGTGCGTTGCGTGGCGATGTGGCCGGCGACGTGCTTGGCGTCGTGCCATACCCCCCAGATGAACGACGAACCACGGCGTGACAGCCACGGCAGGCCAAGGAAGTACACGCCCGGCTCGCGGGCCACGCCGCGCTGGTGCTGGGGCTTGCCGTTGGCATCGAAGGTGTCCACCTGCAACCAGCTGAAGTCCACGCCGTAGCCGGTGGCCCAGATGATGCTGGCGACGCCAGCCTGTGCCAGGTCCAGTTCGCGCAGTGGGTTGCTCATGCAGGCGGGGTCGGCCAGGCGTGTGCGGGCTTCGGGTTCCTCTGGCAGGTCCAGGCCGTTGCGTTCGATATAGGCGTCGGCGGCATCCAGCAGGGCCAGGTAGTTTTCGTCGCCACGGTTGATGTTCTCGACCAGGTTGTCCTGGAAGCGCGCTACGCCGTTTTCGAACGACTGGGTCAGGCCGACCAGGGTCATGCCTTGGTGGGCGAGGGCACGGAAGTCCACGGTGTGGCCGCCTCGGGCGCCGCTGACGGCAATGGTCACGTGCTCGCGGCCAGGCTTGGCGATTTCTGCATCCCACTCACCCAGCACGCCCAGCCACCAGCAGAAGTCGCGGTTGCGATAGGCCCGTGGCGGGCGGTCGTGTGCGCCGACCGACAGGTACACCTGGCGGCCTGCCCGCATCAGTTCTTCGGCGATCTGCACACCAGAGGACCCGGCACCCACCACCAGCACCGCGCCTTGCGGCAACTGCTCGGGGTTGTAGTAGGCGGCGGAGTGTATCTGGTGCAGGTTGCTGTCTTTCGGTGCGATGGCCGGGATCACCGGTTTCTGGAACGGGCCGGTGGCGGCGACCACGCGGTTGGCGCGAATCACGCCTTCGTTGGTTTCGATGGTGAAGCCAGGGCGGTCGCTGTTGCGCACCACGCGCTTCACTTCAATGCCGGTGCGCACCGGCAGGTTGTATTTGCGTACGTACTGTTCGAAGTAGTCGGCTACCTGGTCCTTGCCGGCGAAGGCGTCGGCGTCGAGGTTGAATTCCAGGCCCGGGAAGCGGTCGTGCCAGACCGGGCCGTTGGCCACCAGCGAGTCCCAGCGGCCAGTGCGCCAGGCCTCGGCGATGCGGTTGCGCTCCAGCACCAGGTGCGGCACGCCAAGCTTGTTCAGGTGTTCGCTGATGGCCACGCCGGCCTGGCCGGCGCCCACGACGAGGGTGTCGATTTCGAGGTTGTTCAGTGTCATGTCCGAGCCCTTGTTCAGGCGGTTTTTGTGAGGTCGGTTTGGAGGACCGCCGTTGCCTGGAGCCAGACTAGGGATGCGGCACAAATGGCGAAAATAGTATTTAGCTGGTGCTTGCCGATAAAACGGCGAAGGCCTCGAATTCTGTGGCCTCGCACATGAGAAACTGGCCCGAAACAATTGTAGGAGCGAGCTTGCTCGCGATGCGCCGCGCGGGCGGCGCGCGGTCTCTGCCACAGCACAGTTTTTTCCTGCCTAACCCCTCGGAAAATGTTGGTTTCGTGAGGTAGAAGGTTGCGCCCAGAATGCCCTGCATAGCACAGGACAACAGGAGCTTTACCATGACCTTCTCCATCATCGGCCGCTGCCAGGAAACCGGCCAGGTCGGCATCGCCATCAGTTCTTCGAGCATCGCCGTGGGCGCCCGTTGCCCTTGGGTGCGTGCGGGTGTCGGCGCTGTTGCCACGCAGAACATCACCTTGCCGGCGCTGGGGCCGCAGATTCTCGATGCGCTGGAGCAGGGCCAGTTGCCGCCCGCTGCTGTGCTGGACCGGGTGCTGAGCGCCAATGGCTGGAGCGAGTACCGCCAGGTCACGGTGATCGACAGCCATGGCCAGGTGGCGTTGTTCACCGGTCGCGAGGCATTGGGCACGCACAACGCCGTGGCAGGTGAGCAATGCGCCGCGGCAGGTAACCTGTTGTCCTCGACCCAGGTGATCGAAGCCATGGTAGTGGCCTTCGAACAAGCGGGTGGGCACTTGGCCGACCGCCTGCTGGCGGCCATGCACGCGGCAATGGCTGCTGGCGGTGAGGCGGGGCCGGTGCATTCGGCGGCGTTGAAGATTGCCGGTGAACTGACCTGGCCGCTGGTGGACCTGCGCGTGGACTGGGCCGAAGCAGACCCCATCGGTGTTCTCGATGGCCTGTGGCAGGCGTACCGCCCGCAGATGCAGGATTACGTAACCCGCGCCCTCAACCCGACCGCCGCGCCAAGCTACGGGGTGCCAGGCGATGAGTGATGTTGCCAGCCGTACGCTGCTGGCCCGGCTGGTGGGCTTTGCCACGGTCAGCCGCGACTCCAACCTTGAGCTGATTGGCTTCATCCGTGATTACCTGGCCGGGTTGGGCGTGGAAAGTGAACTGTTCCATAACCCGGAGGGCACCAAGGCCAACCTGTTCGCCACCATCGGCCCTCGGGACGTAGGTGGGGTGGTGCTGTCGGGCCACACCGATGTAGTACCGGTGGACGGCCAGGCCTGGACGGTCGAGCCGTTTGCGCTCAGCGAACGTGATGGCCGCCTTTATGGCCGTGGCACGGCTGACATGAAAGGCTTCATTGCATCGGTGCTGGCAGCGGTACCAGCGTTTCTTGCCCAGCCGCTGCGCATGCCGGTGCACCTGGCGTTCTCCTACGACGAAGAGGTCGGTTGCCTGGGCGTACGCTCGATGCTCGCCGCGCTGGAACAGCGCCCGCACAAGCCGCGTCTGTGCCTGATTGGCGAACCCACCGAACTCAAGCCGGTGCTAGGGCACAAGGGCAAGCTGGCGATGCGCTGTCAGGTGCATGGCGCGGCCTGCCACTCGGCGTATGCGCCCTATGGGGTGAATGCCATCGAGTACGCGGCGAAGCTCATCGGCAAGTTGGGTGATATCGGTGATGCACTGGCCTTGCCACAGCATCACGACGAGCGCTTCGACCCGCCATTCTCCACGGTGCAGACCGGGGTGATCAAAGGGGGCAGGGCGCTTAACATCGTGCCGGCGGAGTGCGAGTTCGATTTCGAAGTGCGCGCCTTGCCGGGGTTTGAAGCACAGGCAGTGGCCGACCAGTTGCAGACGTATGCCGAAGCGGAGTTGCTGCCGCGTATGCGCAAGGTCCACGCAGGCAGTGATATTCGCCTGGAACCGCTGAGTGCATACCCTGGGCTGGCGACACCGGAGGACAGCGAAGCTGCGCGGCTGGTGGCGTTGCTCAGTGGCTCGGATGAATTCGGCACGGTGGCGTTTGGTACCGAAGGCGGGCTGTTCGACCAGGCGGGCATTCCGACCGTGGTGTGTGGACCTGGCAGCATGGACCAAGGGCACAAGCCGGATGAGTTTGTCAGTGTCGAACAGTTGCAGGGCTGTGATGCCATGTTGCTCAGGCTGGTGGATTACCTTAAGCAGGATTGATCGAGTTGGCTTCTTCGCGGGCTTGCCCGCTCCCACAGGTACTGCGCAGTCCATGAGACCAGTGGGGTCCCTGTGGGAGCGGGCGAGCCCGCGAAGAGGCCATCAGCTTGAAACTCAGATCTCGATCGCCCCACTGACCAACCCATAAACGGCAATCACCGCCCCCAGCACCACCACAGCAAAAACCACCCGCTCCAGCCCGTTGAACACCTGCCGCTGCTGCTCCATTCGCGCCATGATGTACAGCACCGTCCCCGGCCCATAGATAACCGCCGACAGCAGCAGGTACTTCATCCCGCCCGCCCAGACCATCAGCACCGCATAGGCGGTTGCCAGCAAGGCCACCAGCAGGTCCTTGCCGCGTTCGGCCGTGTCGTTTTCATAGGTCTCCCGGCTTACCGCCAACTTCAGCGCATAAGCCGCCACCAACAGATAGGGGATCAAGGTCAGCGAGCTGGTCAGCTCCAGCGCCAAGGTAAATGCATACTCGGTGAACCACGTCAGCAACAGGAACAATTGTACGAACAAAGTGGTCAGCCACAGCGCCGCCGAGGGCACCTGTTGCGGGTTCTGCCGGGTAAGAAAGGCCGGCATGGCCTGGTCGTGGGCGGCCGAGTACAGCACCTCGGCGGCCAGCAAGGTCCATGACAAGTACGCACCCAGCACCGAGATGATCAGGCCGATGCTGATGAAGATCGCGCCCCAGCGCCCGACAATCGCCTCCAGCACCCCGGCCATCGATGGCTGCCGCAGGCCGGCCAGTTCCGGGCGAAGCATCACGCCATAGCTGAGCAGGGTGATCAGCACCAGCAGGCACAGTACGCCGACAAAACCGAGCACCGTGGCAATGCCCACGTCACGGCGGTTGCGCGCGTAGCGTGAATAGACGCTGGCGCCTTCGATACCCAGGAACACGAACACCGTTACCAGCATGGTGCTACGCACCTGCTCGAACAGCGACTCGCCCGGCGGCAGCAGTTCGGCCGCAGCATGCCCGACCCGGCCAAAGTCTTCGAGGTGCTCCAGGTCGGCTGCCGGCCCGGCCATGGGGGTGCCCCAGAAGTTCTGGCTGAACAGCCCACCGTCGAATGCGGCGATGATGACCACGATGAACACCAGGATCGGGATCATCTTCGCCACCGTGGCAATGGTGTTGATGACTGCCGCCTGTTGTACCCCGCGCAAGACCAGGAAGTGGAAGGCCCACAACAATACTGATGAAACGGCGATGGCAGCCACGGTGTTGCCTTCGCCAAAGACCGGGAAGAAAGCACCGAGTGTGGATTTGATCAGGATGAAGTAGGACACGTTGCCGATGCAGGTGCCGGCCCAGAAGCCAAAGGCCGAGGCAAAGCCCAGGTAGCTGCCGAACCCGGCGCTGGCGTAGGCATAGATGCCCGAGTCAAGGTCCGGGCGGCGGCGGGCAAGGGTCTGGAATACGAAGGCCAGCATCAGCATGCCCAGGCCGGCGATGCACCAGGCAATGATGGCGCCAAGGCCCCCGGTGGCACGGCCGAAGGTGGCCGGCAGCGAGAAGATGCCGGCACCGACCATGGAGCCCACCACCAGGGCGGTGAGCGACCAGACGTTGAGTTTGCCTTCCGTTGCGCTGCTCATTGGCTTTGCTCTCCCTTGCAGTGAAGGGTTGAGTAAAGACCGGGGAAAGGGGGTGTGCCAGTTGTTGAGGGTTATGGCTGATGGCCTGCGAATGGGCCGCAGCGCGGCCCCGGCGATTCAGAAGGTTGCCTTGACCTGCAGGCCAACCACCAGCGCGTTGTCGATGTCTTTCCCAGAGAACGCACCCGGCTCAATGATGTACTGCACATCCGGGCGCAGGTTCAGCCACGGCGTGGCCTGGTAGCCGTAGCTCAGCTCGATCAACTGCTCGGCGCTGTCGATGTCGGGGAACTGCTGGCCAGCATTGAAGGCTGCATCTTCCAGCACATCGCGGCTACGCGGGTTGGGAACGGCACGGCCGTAACCCAGTGCCACGGTGTCTTTCGGCCGGCCTTCGAACGGCTTGTACAGCACCACGCCCGCGCCATACCACTTGGTGAACGGCGAGGCGGCCTTGCTCGACGCCGAGTACTGGCCGAAGGCATGCAGGCTGCGGCCTGGCGAGCCCTGGTCGTTCCACACGGCCTGGTCCACCAGCAGGTAGTGGCCGCCGCGGCCGGACACTTCATCATCGCTGCCGATGCGTTTCACATCGGAGCTGTCGTAGTAGTAGCCCAGCTTGTACTCGCCCGGCAGTTCACCCTGCAGCTTGTACACGAGTTCCACCGGTACCACGGTGCCGGCAGTGTGCTTGGGGCCCAGGTGCCAGGCGCGGCTGGAGTTGCCATTGCTTTCGGGGTCGACGTTGAACGCCGCCACGCGCAGTTGCCAGGCAGGCGACAGGTCATACTTCACCCGTACGCCCAGGTGGGCGTTGGGGTAGTTGGTCCAGCCGCTGCCACCGGACATGTTCAGCGGGTGGCCGCAAAAGCCGGCGTTCATGAAGTTGCACAGGATGCCGCTGTCCAGGCCGCCCAGGTCGTTACCCATGGCCATGTAGCCCAGCTTGACGTTGAGTGCCGGGGTGAACAGGGTGCGCTCGTAGCTCAGTTCGGTCAGGCGGGTGTACAGGCCACCGAAGTTTTCCTGGATCGGCAGGCGGTTGCCTACCAGGTCTTCAGAAGCGCTGTTGCCGCGGCGGTCGTTGATGGTCAGCTGGACCTTGCCGCCGTTCTCCAGGCCATACAGTTTCGACAAGTCGAACTGTACGCCCAGCTTGACGTTCTGCGAGTAACGCGCCGAGCGGTGCAGGCCGCCGTGGGCGTTGTAGGCGGTTTCGCCGCTGTAGTCGCCGGTGATTTTCACGCCGTCTTCTTCCAGCTGGTGGCGCAGGCCGCCCCAGTCACCGGTCAGGGTGCTGCGGGTCAGCAGGTCGTCGTTGGCGAGGGCGGTGGTGCTGGCCAGGGCCAGCAACAGGGTCGGGGTGATGCGGATTGCGGATGGCATTGCGTTGTCTCGAATTGTCTATGGGCCATTCGCGGGCGCGCCCGCTCCCACAAGGTTCAAGGCAGAACCTGTGGGAGCGGGCATGCCCGCGAAGTAGGCGACGCGGTCTTACGGCAGAGCGTAAGAAATCACGTAGTCGCCACGGTCAGTCGACTGGCGTGCACCGCCAGCCGTGATCACCACGTACTGCTTGCCGGTCTTCGGCGAGACGTAGGTCATCGGGCCACCCTGGCTGCCTACTGGCAGGCGGGCCTTCCAGATCTCGTTGCCGTTGCTGCTGTCGTAGGCGCGCAGGTAGAAGTCCTGGGTGCCGGCGATGAACACCAGGCCGCCTTGGGTCGACAGGGTGCCGCCCAGGGTTGGCAGGCCGATCTTGATCGGCAGGTGCATGCGGATGCCGAGCGGGCCGGTGTCTTCAACAGTGCCCACCGGTACCTGCCAGGCAACCTGGCGGGTCTTCATGTCGATGGCGGTCAGGGTGCCGAACGGTGGTGCCTGGCACGGAATGCCGGCTACCGACAGGAAGCGGTTCTTGTTCACGGCATACGGGGTGCCCTTGAGCGGGACTGCGCCCATGCCGGTGTTCAGCGCTTCGCCACCGGAGGACGCACCGCCTTTGTTCTGCGACGGAATCATCTGGATCCACAGGCCCAGGCGCATGTCGTTGACGAAGATGAAGCCATGTACCGGGTCGGTGGAAATGCTGCCCCAGTTCATGCCGCCCAGCGAACCCGGGAAGCTCAGCGACAGGTCGGTGCCCGGCGCGGTGTACAGGCCGTCGTAGCGCATTTTCTTGAAGTCGATGCGGCACAGCAGCTGGTCATACGGGGTGGCGCCCCACATGTCCGATTCGGTCAGGGTCTGCGCGCCGATCTGCGGCATGCCCACCGACTTCGGCTGGGTTGGGGAGTACGGCTCGTTCGGGATGTTGCTTGGCTTGACCGGTACTTCGTCGACCTGGGTCAGCGGCTTGCCGGTGGCGCGGTCGAGCACGTAGATCTGCCCGGCCTTGGTGCCGATCACCACCGCAGGTACCGACTGGCCGTCGTCCTTGGTGAAGTCGATCAGGCTTGGCTGCATCGGCAGGTCGAAGTCCCACAGGTCGTTGTGCACGGTCTGGAACACCCACTTCTGGTTGCCAGTGGTGGCGTCCAGGGCCAGCACCGAAGCGCCGTAGGTGTGGTCCAGCTTGCTTCGCTCAACGCCATAGATGTCGGTGGACGACGAGCCCATTGGCAGGAACACGGTGTTCATCGCCGGGTCGTAGGACATTGGCGCCCAGCTGTTCGGGGTGCTGCGTACGTAGGTGCTGTCGCCCTGCGGTGCCTGGCGGTCTTCCGGGTTACCTGGGTCGAAGGCCCAGCGCATTTCCCCGGTGATCACGTCGAAGCCACGGATCACGCCGCCTGGCATGTCGGTCTGGACGTTGTCGGCAACACGGCCGCCAACCACCACGGTGGTACCGGCCATCAGCGGCGCGGAGGACAGCTGGTAGTAGGAGTCTGGCACATTGCCCAGGCCGGCCATCAGGTTGACCTGGCCGTTGTTGCCAAAGCCCTGGCAGAACTCGCCGTTGTCGGCGTCGACAGCAATCAGGCGGCCGTCGATGGTGTTGGTCAGCAGGCGACGCTGGCAGTTGGCACCGGCCGGTACGCTACCGCCGGCGACCGGGGAGCTGTTCGGCTGGGTCGGCTGGGCGATGGCGGCAGTGGCGTCGAAATAAGCCATGCCACGGCAACGCTGCCAGACCTTGGACTGGGCGTTGATTGCGTTCTTCCACAGCTCTTTGCCGGTGTCGGCATCAAGGGCGATCAGGTTGTTGTGCGGGGTGCAGATGAACACCTTGTTGCCGATCTGAAGCGGGGTCAACTGATCTTCGGCACCGTTGCCATCGCTGATGGCCACGTCACCGGTGTGGTAGGTCCAGGCCACCTTCAGCTTGTTGACGTTGTCGCGGTTGATCTGGTCCAGCGCGGCGAAGCGGCTGCCACCTTCGGTGTTGCCGTAGTGGGCCCAGTCTTTCTGCTCTTTGCCGGCTTCAACCGGGGTCATGCCAGGCCCTTTGCCGGTAGGGGCGACGCTCGGGTGGGCAACGAACATGTTACCGGCGGCGATCACCAGTGCCACGGCCATCACCCCGGCAACGCCGTAGGCACCACGGCCAGCGCTGGCGCCGTTGGCACGCGCCAGCAGCGGGTAGACCAGCGCCACCACCATGCCGATGGCGGCAAACATGAACAGACGCGAGAACAGCGGCCAGAACACCAGGCCAGTATCGATCAACGCCCAGACCGCAGTGCCGACCAGGAATGCAGCGTACAGCCAGGCACCAGCCGCCTTGCGGCGGGCGATGAGGACACCGGCGATGGCCATGGCCAGGCCGCCGATCAGGAAGTACCAGGAACCGCCCAGGCCGGCGAGCTTGACGCCGCCGGCAGCCAGGAGAAGACCGAGCAGGGCGATGATCACGCCCAGGCCGATCAGGATGATGTTTGTGGCGCCAGAGGCGCGCGGTGTTTCGTTCATGCCAGGGATCTCAGCAGGTGGAATGCGCGCAGTCTAAGCCCTTAGCTTGCTAATTAACAAGTTGGTACATAATTTTGTGAGGCTGATTGTCGCAGGGCTGAACTTGCGAAGGTGTGGCTAAAAGTCTAGATCATGTCTTTAAAAATGCATCAAACGAAGTGTTCATGCAGGTTAGTCAACCTGCATTCATACTTTGGTCGACTGCGCTGCCCTACGCCGGCCATGGCGCGCTGTTGCTGTAAAACACGGCGAGCCAGACGGTGGCTGTGCCGGGTGCGGTCCATTCCACGCGGTGGCGGTAGTGCGGCGGAATGTCGAGGCAATCGCCCGGTGCCAGCAGGCGGGTGTACTGCTCGTGTTCGAAGCGTAGGCCGGCAGCACCACTGAGTAGCACGATCCATTCGCCTTCGGCCTGGTCGTACCAGAACCCGGGCGGGCTGGCTTGGCCGCTGGAAACGATGCGCTCCACCCGCACGCCAGGGCGGCTGAGCAATTCGTCTACGCATTCGGCACTGGTGGGATCGCAGGGGGGCAGGGCAGTCAGCAGGTTGTTAGGTGTCATGGGAAGCCTCGCGTGAACAGGAGTTGTTCCACTATGGACGTGATTGCTTTGTAGCGCGCTTCTTGACCCACCCTGCGGTTTGTAAGAACTTTCTGAGATTTGGAAAACGGGCAGCAGATGGACAAACTCCTGGCGATGAAGATGTTCGTGACCACCGTAGATGCCCAGGGCTTTTCTGCCGCTGCGCGCAGGCTTGGGCTGGCGACATCGTCGGTAACCCGCCTGGTCGATGCCCTGGAAGCCGCGTTGGGTGCCACGTTGCTCAACCGCTCGACGCGCCAGGTCAGCCTGACCGAAGCCGGCGCCCGTTACTATGAGCGCGCCCGGGGCATTTTCGAGGCGCTGGACGAAGCCGATGCCAGTGTTGCCGACCGTGGCGAGGAACCGGTTGGTGTCTTGCGGCTGTGCCTGCCGGTGGAGTTCGGCAGGCGGGTCATTGCACCGTACCTGGGGCCCTTCCTGATGCGGCACCCGGCGCTGGAACTGGATATAGACCTCAGTGACCGGCTGGATGACCTGCTGGACGGGCGTTATGACCTGTCGATCCGCCTGGGCGACCCTTCGCCCAATGACGAACTGGTGTGCCGCCAACTTGGCCGCTTTGAGCGTTGGCTGGTGGCCAGCCCGGTATATCTGGCCGGGCGTGACCCGCTGCAGCACCCCCGGCAACTGCTGGAGCACGCCTGCCTGCGCTTTCGCTATGGGCAAAAAGCCCGGCCCTGGCGCCTGGCGCGTGGGCAGGACAGCCTGGAGCTGGACGTAACCGGGCCGCTGCGCAGTGCCAATGCCGACATGTTGCGTGAAACCGCGTTGGCGGGCAGCGGCATCGCGCTGCTGGCCGACTGGCTGGTGCGCGAGGATGTGCTGGCCGGGCGCTTGCAACGGGTATTCCCCGACTGGCAGGTGAGCCCGGGCATGGCCAACAACAGCATCAACGCCCTCTACCTGCCCAACCACCGTGGTTCGCGGCGGGTGAATGCGTTCATCGACTTTTGCGAGAATTTGCTGCAACGCGGCGCTTAGCGTTGCGCAGTACGCAAAGCCGCATTGCGCCCAGGCCGGATTCTCGCCAACGACGTAGATGGGTAACGTAGCCGGCATAGACCACCCCTTGTCGAGGAACCACGCATGAATCCCTCCCTTGCTGCCACGCAGCCCGCAGCCACCAGCCTGAGCCGGGCGCTGGTCGTGCTGCTGGCGTTCTGCTGCGGCGCGATCGTTGCCAACATCTACTACGCCCAGCCTATTGTCGGTTTGATCGCCCCGGACCTAGGGCTGTCCACCGAGCATGCCAGCCTGATCGTTTCGCTCACTCAGTTGGGTTATGCCCTGGGCCTGCTGTTGCTGGTTCCGCTGGCTGACCTGCTGGAAAACCGCCGCCTGATGGTCGCCACCGCTGTGCTGGCCTGCGTCAGCCTGCTGCTGGCAGGGACCAGCAGCAGCGGCCAGGGCCAGCTGTTCCTGGGCTATGCGCTGTTGATCGGGTTCAGTTCGGTGGCGGTGCAGATGCTCATTCCACTGGCGGCGCACCTGGCACCGGAGCAACAGCGTGGCCGCGTGGTCGGTAACATCATGGGCGGGTTGTTGCTGGGTATCCTGCTGGCGCGGCCGTTGTCCAGCCTGGTGGCCGACCACTTTGGCTGGCGCGCGGTGTTCATTGGCGCTGCCGGGGTGATGCTGGCGATCATCCTGCTGCTGGCCCTGACCCTGCCGCAGCGGCGGCCCGAACACAAAGCCAGCTATGCCGGTTTGATGCTGTCGTTGCTCACCTTGTTGCGCCGCTATCCGCTGCTGCGCCAGCGTTCGTTGTACCAGGCACTGATGTTCGCAGCGTTCAGCCTTTACTGGACGGCAGTGCCCATGGCGCTGGCGGGTGAACATGGCCTGTCGCAGAGCCAGATTGCCGTGTTCGCCCTGGTGGGCGCGGTGGGGGCCGTTGCTGCGCCGTTGGCTGGGCGCCTGGCAGACGCCGGGCATGCGCGGGCCGGATCGCTGCTGGCGCTGTTGCTGGCGCCGGCTGCCTTGCTGCTGGGCTTGACGGTGCCGGGCTATAGCGTGATCGGCCTGGGCTTGACCGGCGTGCTGCTGGACTTTGCGGTGCAGATGAACATGGTCATCGGCCAGCGCGAAGTGTATGCACTGGACCCGGCCAGCCGCGGTCGGCTGAACGCGGTGTACATGACCAGCATCTTCCTGGGTGGGGCGCTGGGGTCGGCCGTGGCCAGTGCGCTGTTCAGCCAGTTTGGCTGGCAGGGGGTGGCGCTGGTGGGGGCGGGGTTGCCGGGGGTGGCGTTGCTGGTCTTCCTGCTCAAAGCCCGGCGTGCCTGAACGAGGGGCTGCCGACGTTCGCTGTCGCCGTGGGGGATTGCCCAGCCCATTGGGCCGCGCTGTCGCGCAGAGAACTGATTCCGGGCGCACCGCGTACCCTGTGGGAGCGGGCGTGCCCGCGAAGAATCCAACGCGGTGCATGGCACCGGCTGCGCCGGTGTTCGCGGGCATGCCCGCTCCCACAAAGGCCGTGGATACCTGCACCAAGTGTTAGCGGCTAAGCGGCAGCGCCACGCCAATCAAGGCAAACAGGCTGCCGCAGCAGCGGTTGAAACCTTTGCCACCCTTGGCCAGCCACGGCCTGATACGAAACGCCAGGCGCGCCAGCAGGTACTCAACCACAAACTCGATGCTGGCAAAGGTCGCCGCCATCACCACGAACTGCAGCATCAGCCCGCGCTGCGGGTCGATGAATTGCGGCAGAAAAGCGCCATAAAACAACAGTACCTTGGGGTTGGCCATGGCCGACAACAAGCCTTGGCGGAACAAGCCAGCATTGCCAAGCCGTGTGCTGCGTTCGGTCAACTCCAGATGCAGGCCCGGGCTGCGCCACAGCTGGATACCCAGCCAGACCAGGTAGGCGCCGCCCACCCACTTCAGCACGCTCAACACCGAGGCCGAGGTTTGCAGCAGCGCGCTGAGGCCAAACATGGCCAGGGCAATGAGTGCGCTGAAGCCGAACACGCCGCCCACAATGGTGAACAACGTGCGGCGCGCGCCATACAGGGCGCCATGGGTCAGGGCCAGCAGGCTGTTCGGGCCTGGTGTCAGCGACAGGCCGATGCTGGCCAGCAGGTAGATGAGCCAGGTGTCGAGTGCCATGGGGGTTGCAGCCTTGGTGATGGAGAGGGTGCCAGTCTATGGCGCGATGCCCGCTCGGCAAGCGTATGATCTGGACATTGAATAGTCGTTTCTGGACGCAATGCCATGCTGCCTGATATCCGCCTGCTGATCCTGCCATTACCGGACTTCGCCCTGCTGCCATTCGGCGGTTTTCTCGACAAGTTGCGCTTCAGCGCCGACGACGAAGACTACAGCCAGCAGCGCTATTGCAGCTGGACTGTGGCAGGGCTCACCCTCGACCCGGTGGCATCGAGCAGTGGGGCGGTGGTGCAGGTGGAGGCGGTGGCCGGCCAGCTTGACCTGTCCAGTTTCGACTACCTGGTGGTGTTCGGCGGGCGCAACGCCATGGCTACAGCTGCTTTGGCGCCGCACTACCAGAGCTTGCTCAGGCAGGCCGGCAAAGCCGGGGTCAAGCTGGTGGGGGTCGACAATGGCGCCTTCTTGTTGGCGGCGTGTGGGTTGTTACGGGGCCACAAGGTGGTCGTGCACTGGCGTCACGAAGCCGAGTTTCGTGCAGCGTTTCCACAGTTGCAGGTGCTGCGCGATCAACTGTATTGCATCGACGCAGGCCGTATTACCTGCGCTGGCGGCACGGCAGCCATCGACCTGGCGGTGGCGCTGTTGTCACAAGCCTGTGGACGCACCCGGGCGCTCAAAGGGCTGGCGGACATGCTGGTGGACGAAACCCGCGACAGCCGCCACGCCTTGCGCTCGCTGGAGCTGGGCGTGGGCCAGGGGCGCCAGGTGCAGCGGGCGCAGGCCTTGATGCGTCACCACTTGGGCACCCCGCTGGCGGTGGAGCAGCTGGCTGCAGAGCTGGGTATCAGCCGGCGCCAACTGGACCGGCAGTTCCAGGCCAGCCACGGCATGAGTGCCAAGGCCTGGTGGCTGGAGATGCGCTTGCAGCAGGCGCGCTGGCGCTTGCAGAATTCCAGCCACAGCCTGGCGCAGATTGCCGACGAAACGGGGTTAGGCGATGCCAGTTACCTGGGCAAATGGGTACGGCGGCGGTTTGGCTGCACAGCCTTGGCGTTGCGGGCAGCCAAACACCCGGCTTACTGCCGCGTCCCGAACAAGCCTGTCCAGTAGATGCCTGCATCGCTTTTCGGGTCTACGGCATAGGCGGCGCCCAGCTCACGGAACTCCGGGTTCATCAGCGTGGCGCAATGCCCGGGGCTCTCCAGCCAGCCATCTACCACCTTGTGTGCGGTGTCACGCCCGGCGGCGATATTTTCGCCCACCTGCTGGTACAGGTAGCCGGCCAGCTCCGCCCGGTCACCGGGGGTGCGGCCATCCTTGTCGATGTGGTCGAAGAAGTTCTGGTTGGCCATGGCCCGTGTGTGGTTGGCGGCGACCCCGGCCAGTACCGTGCTCCAGCTCAGTGCGGGGGCTGCAGCAAACGGCTGGCCGCCGCATTGGCGCGGTACCTTGCGCGCAGCGTTGATCTCTTGCAATACCTTCTGCCCCTCGGCCTGCCAGTCGCCCAGGCGGCCGCTGAGCAGCGGCCGGGCCAGCACGATGCGCCAGTCGCGGCCCTCCTGGCTGACACCGATATCGACGAACTGCGGGTCGAGCACCACCTGGCAGAAGCTTTCTTCGATGGCATGCATGGCCGCGCGCGCATCGCGTGGCCCCGACAGGCTGATGGCCTGTACGTTGACCATGGGGTAGGCGGCGCGGGTCATGGCCTGCTGCAGGTCACGGGTGCCTTCTGGCGACAGCGCCAGGCGGGTGTCGCTGTTGAGCGGCGGCAGCTCCAGCGACGCTTCGCCACCGCAGGGTTGGGCCTGGCTGCGGTAGACATTGATCGAATCGATCAGTTGCGCCTCTTCGCCGGTGACAGCCAGCGCCCCGGTCGAGACGACCAGGCCCAGCGACAAGGCAGCAACGGATGACAGGACGCGCATGTGGATCTCCCTATGACTGGCAGCGTCGTGGTATGCGCTGCTCATCCTACACAAGCCCGGGGCTTTTGGCCCCTGGCGGGTGCAAAGCAATGAAAACGCCGGCAATCGTTGCTGGCGGCAAAAGAGGGAGTAGACCACTGGTCGCCGGAAAAGTGCGATCACTTGGTAATCATTCGTAACATCGACTAGAAACAATACTCAAACGCCAGTTATTCCCAACCTGCCAGGAAGGCCAGTACCCACAAGACCGGGAGCCTTCCATGGCACGAGTCCGTCCGTATCAATCGACCTTTCTTGCTGTCTGCTGTTCCGTTGCGGTCAATGCCCAGGCCGCCGAGGGTGTCATCGAGCTGGATGCCACCGCCGTCAATGCCGAGGCCACAAGGCCCAAGGGCGAGCCACCGGAGCCATTTGCCGGCGGCCAGGTAGCGCGGGGCGGGCAGATGGGTATCCTGGGCAACCAGGACATGATGGATGTGCCATTCACCATGACCAGCTACACCTCGCAGCTGATCGAGGACCAGCAAGCTGAAGACATTGGTGACGTGCTGCTCAACGACCCCTCCGTGCGCCAGTCGTTTGGCTTCGGCAACCAGTCACAGGTATTCGTCATTCGCGGCCTGCCGCTCAATGGTGACGATGTGGCGTTCAATGGCCTGTACGGCGTACTGCCACGGCAGATGATCTCCACCGACGCCATCGAGCGGGTGGAGGTGCTCAAAGGCCCCAATGCCTTCCTCAACGGCGCCAGCCCCACAGGCACTGGCCTGGGTGGCAACGTCAACCTGCAACCCAAACGGGCCGGGGACACACCCACCCGGCGCTATACCCAGGACATCAGCAGCGATGGCCGCCTTGGCGAACACCTGGACATCGGCCAGCGTTTCGGCGAGGACAACCGCTTTGGCGTGCGCCTGAACCTGTCGCAGCGCGAAGGCGAAACCGCGGTGGACGACCAGCATCAGCGCAGCAAGCTGTTCATTGTCGGGTTCGATTACCGCGGCGACAGCTTTCGCCTGTCTACCGACGTCGGCTACCAGAAGCAACGCGTCAACCACATGCGCAACAGCGTGCGCCTGGGGGCTGGCCTGACCGACATTCCGCGTGCACCGGCCGCCGACCATAACTACGGTCAGGATTGGTCATGGACCGAAACCGAAGACACCTTCGGCATGGTCCGTGGTGACTACGACTTCAACGACAACTGGAGCGGCTACCTGGCCGGGGGCATCAAGCACACCCACGAGAACGGCTTCTACGGCACGCCGATCCTGACCGATGCGGCCACCGGCGATGCCACCATCGCCGGCTCCGAGATCCCTCACAACGAAGACAACACCACGTTGATGGGCGGCATCAACGGGCGCTTCCAGACTGGCCCGATCAGCCACCAGCTCAACCTGGGCGCGGCCAGCATCTGGACCCAGCAGGAAAACGCCTTCGTCTTCTACAACTCGCAAGACACCAATATCTACCACACCGACCCATTGCCCAGGCCGACCACACCGACCTTTACCGGCGGCAAGCTGGACGACCCGGGGGTTACCGGCAAAACGCGCAACCGCAGCCTCGCGGTGTCCGATACGGTGGGCCTGTTCGATGACAGCTTGCTGGTAACACTGGGCGTACGCCGTCAACAGCTGCGGGTGGAGGGCTACGCCTACGATGGCGAAGGGCCGGACCTGGGGCGCAACGCGTTCTACGACGAGTCGGTCACCACGCCGGTGTATGGCATCGTCTACAAGGTCAACCCGTCGATCTCGCTGTATGCCAACCGCATCGAGGGCCTGGCCCAGGGGGCGACGGCTTCCGGGCAGGGTATCGTCAACGTGGGCGAGGTGTTTCCACCGGCCAAGACCAAGCAAGTGGAAGCGGGCGTCAAACTCGACTACCAGACGTTCGGCGCCAACCTGGCAGTGTTCCGCATCGAGCGGCCCACCGATGGCTTTGTCCAGGGCAATGTGTTTGTGCAGGATGGCGAGCAGGTCAACAAGGGCATCGAGCTGAGCGTGTTTGGCGAACCGTTGCAGGGGCTGCGCCTGATGGCGGGTGGCACGCGCATGGACACCGAATTGAAGAACACCCAGGGTGGCGCCGACGACGGCAACCATGCCGTCGGGGTGCCCACCTTCCAGCTCAACGCCAGTGTCGATTGGGATGTGCCGGGGCTGCAGGGCGTGGCAGTGAACGCCCGCATGCTGCGCACGGGCGGCCAGTATGCCAACCCGTCCAATACCCTCAGCCTGCCGACCTGGAACCGCTTCGACGTGGGCGCGCGTTACAGCTTCAAAGTACAAGACAAAGCCGTCACGCTGCGCGTGAACGTGGAAAACCTGACCGACAAGAACTACTGGGCATCAGCCAATGGCGGCTATCTGACCCAGGGTGACCCACGGCTGGTCAAGTTTTCGGGCACGGTCGATTTCTGATTCACCGCGCCAACGCCTGGTTCGGCTTGTAGAACAGAAAGTGCGTGGTTTGTGCAGTTTTGCGGTAGGCCTTGGCCCAGTCGGGGTGCACCGTGCGGTCGTGGAAGTACAGCGCACCGCCGGTTGGGTCTTTCAATTGCTGGTTGAGCGCCTTGCGGGCGATCTCCTTGGCGACATCGTAGCGCTGCGCTTCCTCGACCTGGTCCGGGCGCCCGTCGCACCACCAGGAAAACTGGCAGGCCTTGGTCTCCACGCCCTGCTTGACCACGCCGCAGATGGTATCGGGGAAGCCGTCATGGCCCAGTCGGTTCAGCACCACACTGGCCACGGCCGACATGTCTTCGGCATCGGCACCTTTGGCTTCCCAGTAGATGGTACGGGCCAGGCAGGTGATGCTGTCGTCCAGCGGCGCCTGGCCGGCCGGGTCCACGGCCTGGGCTTCGCTTGAGGTCAGTTTTTCTGCCTTTTTCGGCGGTGGGGCATCGTTGACCACCTTTTCTTCCAGCACTTCGGCTTTGTCTTCAGCCACCGCAGCCTTGGCTGTGTCGGCTGCATGCAAAGGGCCTGTGAGCAGGGCCGAGGTCAAGCTGATCACGATGCAGGCAAGGCGCATGGCAAAGCTTCCGAATGGGGGGCTGCTTCCCAGTCTAGCCAAGCGTAAGCATTAGCACCAAAGGCAGGGTTGCAGCAGCGGCAACAGTCTGCAGGGCAATGATGGTGGCCATCAGGGGGGCGTTGCCACCCATTTGCCTGGCCATCACATACGAGGACGAAGCGGTGGGCAAGGCCTGGAACAGCACCGCCACCACCGCTGCCTGGCCACTCAGGCCAAGCACGCGGCACAGGCCCCAGGTGGTCAATGGCATGACCAGGAACTTGAACGCCGAGGCTGCCATCAGCGGGCGCACCTGCTGGCCCAGGCGGGCCCCTCCCAGCGCCGCGCCCACACACAGCAGGCCCAGCGGCAGAGCGGCCTGGCCCAGTGCCTTGACCGTGGGTTCGATGCCAGGCGGCAAGCCCAGCCCTGTTACCCGCAGCAGCAGCCCGCCCGCACAGCCGACGATCAGCGGGTTGGCAAAGATTGCCCGTAGCACCGTGGCCGCAGAGCTGTGGCGGGCGCTGAAGCGGGCGAACACCAGCACGCACAGCAGGTTGACCAAGGGCACGATGGCAGCATTGGCCACCGCCGCCAGGGCGATGCCGGCGCTGCCGTAGATGCCGGCGGCGAGGGTGGCGCCAATGTAGTTGTTGAAGCGGATGCCGCCCTGGAACACCGAGGTGAAGTCAGCGCCGTCGTGGTTGATCGCACCCTGGTACAGCACCAGCAGCACGGCCCCGGCCAAGGTCGAGAGCATCAGCACGCCGACCATGCCCATTACCGGTACGCCGTCGAGGTTGGCAGTGGCCAGGCCGTGCAGGAACAGCGAGGGAAGCAGTACGTAATAGCTCAGGCGCTCGGCGCCGGGCCAGAAGCTCTCGGCCAGGAAGCCCCGCACGCGCAGGAAGGTGCCCAGGGCAATCAGCAGGATGATCGGTAGCAGGGTGGTCAGCAGCAAGTGGAGCATGGTCGACGTTCCGTGGTCGGGTACGTGCATAGACTAGGGGTGACAAAGCATTTGTAAAAACGTTGTTTTCTGCACTGACCGTTGAGGAAAAATGCATGGTTGAGGTATTACAGCGGTCGCTGTGGGAGCGGGCATGTCGAGGCGTCGAACCGCCGCGAAGAATCCAACGCGAGGGATGGCACCGGCTGTGCCGGTGTTCGCGGGCACGCCCGCTCCCACAGAGGTCCTGCTAGAACAGCCAGTAATGGGCTACTACGCCTCCAGCGCAGTTTTCAGCACCGCACTCAAATGCCTGCGCTGGCTCTTCTCATGCTCCAGCAACACCACCCGCCGGGTCAGCTGCGGTTCGCCAAATGGCAAGCAGGTGGCGGGTGGCAAGCGTTGCAGGTCGTCGTCCGCCATGGGGATGATCGCCACGCCCAGGCCCATTACCGCCATGCTTGCCAGGGCTTCCTGGCTGTCCAGTTCCATCTGCTCGCTCACCTGCAAATGCTGCCGGCGCAGTTCCTGTTCGATCTGCCGCCCGGCCCAGGCGCGTTTGTCAAAGCGCAGGAACGGTTGACTGGCCAGCAATTCAGGCACGCTGTGCCCGGCCAGTTCGGGGCTGGCGATAGCCCAGAAGCGGTCTTCGAACAACGGGGTGAAATCCAGGCTTTGTGGGTACGGGCTGACCGGTTCGGTGGTGATTGCCGCGTCCAGCTCACCGTCTTCCACGCGGCGTGCCAGCTCTGCCGACATGCCCGAGGCCACGCTGATATGCAATTGCGGGTGGTTGGCCTTGATCCACACCAGCGCCTTGGGCAGGCGCCGCGCCAGTACTGTGTGGATGGCCCCTAGCCGCAGGCGGCCGCGCAGGCTCGGGCCGCTGGCCAGCGCGTCGGCCAGTTCGTCATAGGCGCCCAGGATGGTCTCGGCGCGTGCCACTGCCAGCTGGCCGGCTTCGGTCAGCACCACCTGCCGGCGGCTGCGGTCGAACAAGGTTACCTGCAGCTCGTCTTCAAGGGTCTTGATGTGCAGGCTCACTGCCGAGGGCGTGAGGCTTAGCAGGTCGGCGGCGCGGGCGAAGGTGCCGTGGCGGGCAATGGTCACCAGGGTGCGCAGGGCTTTGAGGGACATGCGGATGAGGTCCGGTTGCAAGCTGACAAGGCGGTATTGTCAGGCCCGGCCCTATCGCCGGCAAGCCAGCTCCCACAAGTGCCCCACACGCAGCGCCCATTGTGGTGACCCTGTGGGAGATTCTATGGTTTCTTGCAATGGCATCAGGGTTGCCAGGTGCTCGCCACGGCATCTTCAGCGCCTGTGAGATCGAGCGCCGCCCGCGCGGCGCTCGATCTCACAGGCGCTGCATACCTTATGGCCAACACCTGCCAGCCTTGACGCGATCCCTGTGTGGCTTGCCGGCGATAGGGCCGCTACAGGCTGCACTGTTCAGCGCGCAGGGCGCCCATACGCCTGGCTTATGCGGTCGATCACCATGGCCAGCGCGACAATCGCCAAACCGGCCTCCACACCTTGGCCCACGTTCAGCGTCTGGATCCCGGACAGCACATCCTCACCCAGCCCGCGGGCGCCGATCATCGACGCCACCACCACCATCGACAAGGCCATCATCACCGACTGGTTCAGCCCGGCCATGATGCTTGGCAGCGCCAGTGGCAGGGCAATACGCCGCAAGCGCTGCCAGCGGCTGGCGCCCAGGCCGTGCGCGGCCTGCAACAACGAGGGGGCGATCTGGCTCAGGCCCAGCTCGGTCAATCGCACCAGTGGCGGCAGGGCATAGATCAGTGTGGCAAACACGGCGGGCACCTTGCCCAGGCCGAACAGCATCAGCACCGGGATCAGGTATACGAAGGCGGGCAGGGTCTGCATCACATCCAGCACCGGCAACAGCAGGCGCTTCGCCAGGGGGCGGGACGCCAGCAAGATGCCCAGCGGCACACCCACCAGCACGCACAGGCCTGTACTCACCAGCACCAGGGCCAAGGTCTGCAGCAGTTTGTCCCACAGCCCGAGCATGCCGATCAGGGCCAGCAGCGCCACCAGCACCGCGCTGCGCAGCAGGTTGCGGCTGGCGTGCCAGGCCAGCAGGCCAACCAGCAGCAACAGCAGCCACCAAGGCAGCAGGCGCAGCAGGTTTTCCAGGCCAACCAGCAGTTGCAGCAACTGGTCCGAAACGGAGCGCAGGTGGTCGCCGTAATGCATCACCAGCCAGTCAACCAGCCGGTTGACGCTGTCGGCGAAGGAAAACTGCAAAGCTTGCGGGAAACCATCGCTCACAGGCTGGCCTCGACCTTGGCTGCTACCTCACCGGGCAGCCAGGGCTTCCAGACGTCACGGTTGTCACGCAGGAAGGCGAGGGCGGCTTCGCGTGGTGGCGTGCGTTTCTCGCTCATCTGCGCCAGCGCCCGGTTAAGCCGGTCGATCGGCAGGTCGACCTGTTCGAACACCGCCACCAGGTCCGGGTAGCCGTCGCGGAAGGCCTTGGACACACCAATCGACAACTTCGCTGGCAGCGAGCGGCTGCCCTTCGGGTTGGGGTTGCCGGCATCCGTCAGCGTGGCCCAGGCCTGGGGATCGAATGCTGGTTCTTCCAGGCGGATCAGTTTGTAGCGCCCCATCAACGGGGTCGGGTTCCAGTAGTAGAACAGCACCGGCTGGCCGCGGCGAATGGCCGAGCCGATTTCGGCATCCATCGCCGCCCCGGACCCGCTGCGGAAGTTGGTGTACAGGTCGTTCAGGCCATACGCCTTGAGCTTCTGGCTGTTGACTGTTTCCGATGTCCAGCCGCTGGGGCTGTTCAGGAAGCGGCCCTTGTCGGGCGACTCGGGGTCACGAAACACCTGCGGGTAGCGCTTGAGGTCGTCGACGCTGCGCAACTCTGGCGCCACGGGCTTGAGCTTGCGGGCAGCGTCGCCTTCGATCACATACGCCGGTACCCACCAGCCTTCTTCGGCATGCTTGACCGTGTCACCCAGCGCAAACACCTGGCCCGCCTGCTCGGCCTTGACCCATGCAGGGCTGCGTCCGGCCCATTCTTCGGCGATCACTTGCAGGTCGTTGCGGGCCAGGGCCACTTCCATGCTGACGGTGCTACCGGGCAGGGTGTCGGTGGGGTAGCCGTAGCCACGTTCCACGATCAGGCGCAGGATTTCGGTGGTGAGGGCGCCGCTTTCCCAGCCGATGGCGCCAAAGTGGATAGGCGGGCGTTGCTCTGCCGAAGCGGCAGTGTCGGTACTTGCCAAGCCTGCGGCCAGCAGAAGGCCGGCCAGCAGTGTTTGAAATGTCTTCATCCAGACCTCGTCGTTTGCCGCGCCTTGGGGGTGGGGGCAAGTGTAGACGACGAGGTAGGGGGGGATTCAGGGCCGCACGGGGCGGCCCTGTTTGCCTCACACGCGGAACTGGTCCATCAGCGCCTGCTGCTGGTTGGCCAGGCTGTTCAAGGACTGGCTGACGCGTGCAGACTCGTTGGCCTGCCCCGACAGCGATTCGGTGACATCGCGGATGGTCGCCACGTTGCTGTTGATCTCCTCGGCCACCGCACTTTGCTCCTCGGCGGCAGAAGCGATCTGCAGGTTCATGTCGGTGATCACTGTCACTGCCTGGCCGATGCGCTGCAACGCCGTGACGGCCTGACCGACCTGCTCGACACCGCCCTGGGCCTGGCGGTGGCTGTTGTCCATGGCGCCGACCACTTCGCGGGTGCCGTCCTGCAAGGCCTCGATCACCTGGCGGGTTTCTTCCACCGACTCCTGGGTGCGCCGGGCCAGGTTGCGTACTTCATCGGCAACCACGGCAAAGCCACGGCCGGCTTCACCTGCGCGGGCCGCCTCGATGGCGGCGTTGAGGGCCAGCAGGTTGGTCTGTTCGGCAATCGAACGAATCACCTCCAGCACCGAACCGATCTTCTCGCTGTTCTGTGCCAGGCCTTCGACTTCGGCCATGGCGTCGCTCATGTTGGCGGCCAGGGCATCGATGCTGGTGGTGGTGCGGTCGATCACCGCCAGCCCCTCACGGGTGGCCTGGTCGGCGTCACGGGCGGCCTGCGCAGCCTGGGCCGCGCTGCGGGCCACGTCCTGTGCGGTGGCACTCATCTCGTGCGAGGCGGTGGCCACCTGGTCGACCTGGCGGTACTGCTGTTCCATGCCAGCGCTGGTTTGCGTGGCAATGGCCGAGGACTGGTCGGCGGTGCCGCGGGCAGCCTGCACCGAGCGTTTTACTTCGGCGATGGTCGGCTGCAACTTGTCGAGGAAGCGGTTGAACCAGCCGGCCAGCTCGCCCAGCTCGTCCTGCTTCTGGTAGGCCAGGCGGCGGGTGAGGTCGCCTTCACCACTGGCAATGTCCTTGAGCATGGCGGCCACGCCAAGAATCGGCCGGGTAACCCCGCGCGCCATCAGCCACACCATAAGCAGGCCGGCAATGGCCGCCGCCAGGCCCAGGCCCAGCTCCAGCAGGGTACCGCTGGTGTTCAGTGCGTCCAGTTCCTGCTTCAGTTTTTCGGCAGGCCCGGTCAGGGCGTTTTCCGGCACGTCCAGCAGCACACCCCAGGGTTGCGCGTCGGGGATCGGGCGGAACGCGGCCAGCACCTTCAGGCGCTGCTGGTCGTGCAGGATGGTCAACTTGCCATCGGCCAGCTTGCGCACCAGCTCGGCACCCTTGGCCGTGTCTACCTGGTCGAAGCGCTGGGCCAGCTTGCTGGCGTCGGCGCTGTAGCCGGCGAGCAGGCCGACCGGGCTGAGGATGCCGACCGTCGTGCGGCCTTCGTACAGGCTGCGGCTTGCTTCCTGGCTCAGGGCCTGGAGGCTGTTTAGGTTGATGTCGATGGACAGGGTGGCAATGGTCTTGCCGTTGACGGCCAGCGGGAAGACGATGCTGGTCATCAGCACCTGTTGGCCATCAATCTCGTAGAAGTAGGGCTCCACCACGCACACCTTGCCGGTTGTGCGTGGGCACACCCACCAGGTGTTGGCCGGCTGGCCGCTGGGGCCGATCTCGGTGTTGGCCATGTCATGCTCGGGCAACGCCATGGCGGTCAGTTGGCCGGCACGCGGCTGCGACCAGTACAGGGCAAAGCGCCCGGTTTCGTTGCTGCCAAGCTCTGCCTTGCCGGCGAACAGGCTGTCCTTGCTGTCCAGTGCGTTGGGTTCGAACACCAGCGACAGGCCAAGCAGGTCGGGGTTGGCCTGCAGGGCGGCGCGCACCTGGCGGGTCATGTCCTCGCGCAGGTCGAAGGCATCGAGATAGCGCTTTTCCGCCTGCTCGCGCAGGAACAACACCTGGCGGGCGAAGCCTGCACCGTATTGATAGGCGTCCATGAACTGGCGGCGGATATTCAGGGCTTGCACCTCACCCTGCGACTCGATGCGCGACTGCGCCGCTTCGGTCAGCATCTGCATGCTGCTGGCCTTGACCAGGTCCGAGCTGTGGTCCATGCGGTACAGCGACAGGCCGACAAGCAAGGTGACGATGCCGGCCAGGCAGAGACCGGCGAGCAGGGTGATCTTCCACTGGATGGAAAGTTGTCGCAAAGGCATGGGGGCGGATCCCTTGTAATAAGAGTGTGGCTAGCGTTTGTGTCGGCGGGTGCGGTTTTTTCTTTATTCAAACGTTCAATTTAATTTCAGGCCTGCGTGGTCCCGTTGTAGGGCATTGGTAATGCGCCGCAACATGGCATTTTTGACATCTGCCCCCCACTGCTTCAGAGTTCGCGCTTTTTTTCTGTCGTAATGAGGTAAGCCAACCATGAATGCAGTGATCGCCGCGGTCGGCATCATGCTGATACTCAGCCTGTCCCGCGTGCACGTGGTCATCGCCCTGATCATTGGCGCCCTGGTCGGTGGGCTGGTCGGGGGCCTGGGTATCGAAGGTACGCTCAAGGCCTTCAACGGCGGGTTGGGCGGTGGTGCTACGGTGGCTTTGTCCTATGCGCTGCTGGGTGCGTTTGCCGTGGCCATCGCCAAGTCCGGGCTGGCGCATGCGCTGGCTGACCGCGCCCTGGCCATGATCGATCGCCAGGGCCACGCCAATGGCGGCAAGGTGAAATGGCTGATGATCGGCCTGATGCTGACGGTGGCGGTGTCGTCGCAGAACATCCTGCCCATTCATATCGCCTTCATTCCGCTGCTGGTGCCGCCGCTGTTGTACGTGCTGACCCGGCTGCGCATCGACCGCCGGCTGATCGCCTGCGTGATCACGTTCGGCCTGATTACCCCGTACATGTTCCTGCCGGTAGGCTTTGGCAACATTTTCCTCAACGAAATCCTGCTGGCCAACGTTGCCCGTGCCGGTGTCGATGTGAGTGGTGTCAATGTCACCCATGCCATGGCCATCCCGGCTGCCGGCATGCTTGTCGGCCTGCTGCTGGCGGTGTTCATCAGCTACCGCAAGAAGCGTGACTACGACCTGGCGCGCATCGAGCAGGTGGAGCAGGTGAGCGTGCAGTACAACCCGCTGACACTGCTGGTGGCGGGGCTGGCCATTGCCGCGGCGTTCATCGTGCAACTGTTGCTCGACTCGATGATCATCGGTGCCATGGTCGGTTTCCTGATCTTCTCGCTGTCGGGCATCGTCAAGTGGAAGGACACCGACGACCTGTTCACCGAAGGCATGAAAATGATGGCCATGATCGGCTTCATCATGATTGCCGCCTCGGGCTTTGCCGATGTGATGAAGGCCACGGGTGAAGTGAAAAGCCTGGTGGAAACCTCGGCGCAGTGGATCGACCATAGCAAGGGCATCGGTGCCTTGCTGATGCTGCTGGTAGGCCTGCTGGTGACCATGGGCATCGGCTCGTCGTTCTCCACGGTGCCGATCCTGGCCGCGATCTTTGTGCCGCTGTGCGTGCAACTGGGCTTCGACCCGGTGGCCACCGTGTGCATCGTCGGTACTGCGGGTGCGTTGGGCGATGCAGGTTCACCGGCCTCGGACTCGACCCTGGGGCCGACCTCGGGCCTGAACGTGGATGGCCAGCACCACCATATCTGGGACACCGTGGTGCCGACCTTCATCCACTACAACCTGCCGCTGCTGGCGTTCGGCTGGCTGGCAGCAATGACCTTGTAACGCGGGGAGGGTGTCAGCCCTTGTCGGGCGGCGGCGAGATGCGGTTCAGCACGGTGCTGCCGTCCTTGCTGCGGGTCAGGTAGACCGGCAGCACCTTGGGCAGGTTGTTGACCAGGCGACCCACCTCGCGGGTGTTGTAGATGCCGCTGATACGGATGCGGCCGGTGCTGGCATCGGCCAGCAGCAGCGGCGCGTCGAGGTAGCGGTTGATCACCGGCAGCGCCTGTTCCAGGCTCAGGTTGTCGAGCACCAGCTTGCCGCTGCGCCAGGCCAGGCTGTTGCCATAGTCATCGCTCTGTTCCAGCTGTGGCTCAAAGTCGCCCTTGTGGTAGCTGGCCTGCATGCCTGGGCCCAGGCGGTAGCCGCCGGCACTGCCGTCACTGGTCACCAGCACCGAGCCCTCCACCAGGGTGACCTTGACCTGATCCTGGTACTTCCACACGTTGAATTGCGTACCGGTGACGCGGGTCTGACCACGGCCGGCATGCACGATGAACGGGTGGCTGCTGTCGTGCTGCACCTTGAAGAATGCCTCCCCACGCTTGAGGGTGACCTGGCGCTGGTCCTTGTAATTGAGGTAGGTCAGTTCGGTATTGAGGTTGAGTTGCACCGTGCTGCCGTCGCTCAACTCCACGGTCTGCATGCGGTCGCCGGCTTCGAAGTGCTGGTAGTGGTTGGGCAGCCAGCCTTGTTCCCAGCCCACCCAGCCGGCCAGCGGCAGGACCGCCAGGGCAATGGCGGCGGCGGATGCCAGCGGGCGCCAGTTGCGCGGGCGCGCAGGTTGGCGAACGGGCGGGTTGAAGTCGACCACGGTGGCGTTGCGCGGCAACAGGTCGGCGGTTTGCCAGATTTCCAGCATCGCCTGGTATTCCTCGGCATGCCGCGGGTCCGCCGCCAGCCAGCCAGCGAACGCCTCGCGCTCGGCCGCCGTGCAATCTTCGGCATGCAGGCGCATGCACCAATGCGCTGCGGCGTCGGTGATGGCATCGTCTGGGCTGGGGTTGAGGCGGTCTTGGTTCATTGCGGCTCCGGGTTTTGCGCATTCTACCCTTGCTAGAGGGCTCCCGAGAACCGACGTAATGGCGAATGACTATCAGTTGTGACGGTTTTTCGTCGGATTTGCAATGGTTTTTCAGCGTTTGAGAACCCTTCGCGCACAAGACCACGTAGCTGTAACCGCTTTGCGGATTAGAAGTGTGTTGCTTCCAGCTTGTACAAGCTGCCACTGCCTGCGCGAATGCTGGCCTCAAGCCCCAGCCCCCGCGGCAGCACCCGCTGGAAGAAGAATTCGGCACACGCCAGCTTGGCCCCGTGGAAACCCGCATCCTCGTCATGCCTGGCCAATGCCACTGCCGCCATCCGTGCCCACATGTAGGCATACGCCGTAAGCCCGAACAGTTGCAGGTACTCAACCGCCACCGCACTGACCAGGTTGGCATCCTCCCCGGCACGCGCCTGCAACCACGCGCTCGTCGCCTCCAACCGCGCCAGGCTGGCCTGCAGGGGCGCACGGTGCAACGGCGCATCCACGGCAAAGCCCCGCACCTCGGCGGCAAAACCGGCCAAGGCCTGGCCGCCGTCGGCCAGCACCTTGCGCCCCAGCAGGTCGAGGGCCTGGATACCGTTGGTGCCTTCATAGATCTGCGCAATGCGCACGTCACGTACGCGCTGCTCCTGTCCCCATTCGCGGATGTAGCCATGGCCGCCAAACACCTGCTGGCCAAGCACGCAGCTTTCCAGGCCATTGTCGGTGAAGAAGGCCTTGGCCACTGGCGTCAACAGCGCCACCAGGCGCTGGGCATGCTCACGTTCGCCGGCGTCCTCGGCATAGCGCGCCAGGTCCAGTTGCTGGCCAACGTAGGCGGCAAACGCCCGGCCACCCTCGGTCAGGGTGCGCATGGTCAGCAGCATGCGCCGCACATCGCCATGGTGGATGATGGGGTCGGCAGCCTTGTCCTGTGCCTGCGCGCCACCGGCGGCGCGGCTTTGCAGGCGCTCGTTGGCGTAACGGGCGGCGCTCTGGTACGAGGCTTCGGCGCAGCCGATGCCCTGGATGCCGATGGACAGGCGCTCGTAGTTCATCATGGTGAACATCGCCGCCAGGCCCTTGTTCGGCTCGCCCACCAGGTAGCCAATGGCACCGTCGAAGTTCATCACGCAGGTCGCAGAGGCCTTGATGCCCATCTTGTGCTCGATCGAGCCGCAATGGGCGGCGTTGCGTTCGCCCAGGCTGCCAGTGGCCTCGACCCGGTACTTTGGCACCAGGAACAGCGAAATGCCCTTGGCGCCGCTGGGTGCATCCGGCAGCTTGGCCAACACCAGGTGGATGATGTTCTCGGTCAGGTCCTGCTCACCGCCGGTGATGAAAATCTTGCTGCCGCTGATGCGGTAGCTGCCATCCGCCTGGGGTTCGGCGCGCGTGCGGATCAGCCCCAGGTCAGTGCCGGCCTGGGGTTCGGTCAGGCACATGGTGCCGGCCCAGCGGCCTTCGTACAGGGGGGGCAGGTAAGTGGCCTTGAGCGCTTCGCTGGCGTGGGCATCGATTGCCAGGCAACTGCCGGCGCTTAACGCCGAATACAGGCTGAAGCTGCAATCGGCGGCGTAGAGCATTTCTTCGAACAGCACGCCAAGCATTTTCGGCATGCCCATGCCGCCATATTCCGGGTTACCGCCCAGGCCGACCCAGCCGCCTTCACGGTAGGTGTGCCAGGCCTGGCGGAAACCGTCTGGCGTGGTGACCTTGCCGGCATCGAAGTGCACGCCTTGTTCATCGCCGTTGCGGCTGAGCGGGGCTATCAGCTGGCCGGTGACTTTGGCTGCCTCTTCGAGGATGGCGTCGGCGGTGTCGGCATCGATGCGCTCGGCCAGGGCGGGCAGGCGGGCCCACAGGGCCGGGGCGTTGAATACGTCATGCAGGATGAAGCGCATGTCGCGCAGGGGGGCGGCGTAGGTGGTCATCGGTAGCTCTCGGGATAGTGGAAATCTGGGCGGGCCTCTTCGCGGGCACGCCCGCTCCCACAGGGACCGCACCAACCTGGGCCTTATGCAATACCTGTGGGAGCGGGCGCGCCCGCGAAAAGGCCACTACGGGATCAGAGGGCTTTGGCCCGATCGCGCAGCACGTACTTCTGGATCTTGCCGGTCGAGGTCTTTGGCAATTCGCCAAACACCACGGTCTTCGGCACCTTGAACCCGGCCAGGTGCTCGCGGCACCAGCTGGTGATATCGGCTTCGCGGGTGTCTTCCCGGCCTGGCTTCAGGGCAACGAACGCGCACGGCGTCTCTCCCCATTTTTCGTCCGGTCGCGCCACCACGGCGGCTTCAAGCACTGCCGGGTGTTTGTACAGGGCGTCCTCGACTTCGATAGTGGAGATGTTCTCGCCACCGGAAATGATGATGTCCTTGAGCCGGTCCTTGATCTCCACATAGCCGTCGGCATGCCACACGGCCAGGTCGCCGGTATGGAACCAGCCGCCACGGAAGGCTTCGGCGGTGGCTTCGGGGTTTTTCAGGTAGCCCTTCATCACCGTGTTGCCGCGCATGAAAATCTCGCCCAGGGTGTTGCCGTCGCGCGGCACCGGCTCAAGGGTTTGCGGGTCGGCGACCATCAGCCCGTCAAGGGTCGGGTAGCGCACGCCTTGGCGTGACTTGATGCGCGCGCGCTCTTCCAGCGTCAGTTCATCCCACTCGTCATGCCAGGCGCACACGGTCACCGGGCCGTAGACTTCGGTCAGGCCATACGTATGGGTGACCTGGATGCCCATCTCCTCGACTGCGCCGATTACCTTGGCCGGCGGTGCAGCACCGGCGACCATGGCCTGTACCGGGTGCTCGATGGCCGCCTTGGCTGACTCGGGCATGTTGACCAGGGCGTTGAGCACGATGGGCGCGCCGCACAGGTGGCTGACCCGGTGTTCGCGGATCAGGGTCAGGATCTTCTGCGGGTCGACCCGGCGCAGGAACACGTGGGTGCCGGCCAGGGCGGTGATGGTCCAGGGGTAGCACCAGCCGTTGCAGTGGAACATCGGCAGGGTCCACAGGTACACCGGGCGGTGGCCCATGGCCCAGGTCATCTGGTTGCCCAGGGCGTTCAGGTAGGCGCCGCGGTGGTGGTAAACCACGCCTTTGGGGTTGCCGGTGGTGCCGGAGGTGTAGTTGAGCGAAATGGCTTGCCACTCGTCATCGGGCCATTCCCAGGCAAACTCCGGGTCGCCCTCGGCGAGCAGCGCCTCGTAGTCCAGTGCGCTGACTGCACGGCCTTCGCCGTACTCCGGGTCATCCACATCCACCACCAGCGGCGGGTGATCAAGCAACGCCAGGGCGGCTTCGACCACCGTATGGAACTCGCGGTCGGTAATCAGCACCTTGGCCTCGCCGTGCTGCAGCATGAAAGCAATGGCCTCGGCGTCCAGGCGCACATTCAGGGTATTGAGCACGGCACCGGTCATGGGTACGCCAAAGTGGGCTTCAAGCATGGCCGGGGTATTGGGCAGCATGACTGCCACGGTGTCGCCACGGCTGATGCCACGGCCCGCAAGGGCACTGGCCAGGCGCCGGCAGCGTTGATAGGTTTGCTGCCAGTTGCGGCGGATGGCACCGTGGATCACGGCCGGATACTGGCCGTAAACGGCAGCGGTGCGTTCGATGAAACTCAGCGGGGTGAGGGCGACATGGTTGACGGCAGCGGGCATCAGGCCCTGGGCATAGATCGACATGCGGTAATCCTGTAAGGGAGGCAGGCGCAGCCTGTGCGCTTGGCCCCCGGTGGCTGATTGTTAGCTCTGTTCAGGGTGCGGGAAGGCGTACGGTAGGCCGCCTTCCTCTGTCGCAGTTTTACGCGATTCGCTATGGTAGTAGGAATATCGACTATAGCAATATGGTAAAACTACTATAACAACGAGCCGCCTACCGTGGACAAGACTGCTTATCCGTTGCTTGCCAAAGACCCACAACCCAGCCTGTTGCTGGCGGGGGATGCCACGCCGCTGGTGCTCAACCGGGCGCTGCAAGCCTGGGTCGATGAAGGCCCGCCGCTGGCCAGCTGGCTGCCGGCCAACTGCGCCGCCCTGGTGCGTGCCTGCCTGCGCCAGCACCGGGCGATTGCCGATGTCGAGGTGCAGGTGGGGGAGCGCACCGTGCTGTGGTCGTTCATTCCGGATGATCAGCGCCAGCAGGTGCTGGGGCGCTGCCGTGACGCCAGCGAAGAGCGCCGCGGCGCCCGCGAAGCCAGCCGCGCCCGGCGCCTGTACCGGCTAATCATCGAGAACACCACCGACCTGATCTCCCGGCACAGCCCGGATGGCCGTTTCCTCGATGCATCGCCGGCCGCTTTTCGTCTGCTTGGCCTGTGGCCCGAGCAGTTGCGTGGCATGGCCGTACACAGCTTGCTGCACCCGGGCGAGCGTCGCCAGGTGCTGCGCCAGGCCGCCGCCGCCCTGGACCAGGATGGCTACCACACCATGACTTGCCGGGTGCGCCAGGCTGCCGGGGGCTACCGCTGGTTCGAAATCGCCAGCCGTGCCATCCGCGAAACCTACACCGGCGCGGTGGTGGAAGTGGTCAGCGTATCCCGCGACATCACCTTGCGCATCGAAGCCCAGGAAAACCTGGCGCACAGTGCCCGGTTGGCCACGCTGGGCGAGCTGGCCTCGGGCATTGCCCACGAAATCAACCAACCCTTGGCCGCTGTGGTCAACTATGCCAACGCCAGCCAGCGCTACCTCGCGGGTATCGAGCGCGACCCCCAGGCCCGCGAGCGGGTAGGGCAGGGCCTGCAGCGCATCAGCGAGCAGGCCACCCATGCCGCTGAAGTAATCCGCCGCCTGCGGGCGTTCCTGCGCAAGGGGCCACGGCGCCTGCAGGCACTGGACGTGGTCGAGGTGGCCGGCGAAGCCATGCGCCTTTGCGCCTGGGAGGCCGCACGCGACCAGGTAACGGTCGATTTGCGCATGAGCGCGCAACTGCCCTCGGTGTATGCCGACCGG
The DNA here is from genome assembly GCF_042956345.1 of Pseudomonas sp. NPDC008258. NCBI lineage: Bacteria > Pseudomonadati > Pseudomonadota > Gammaproteobacteria > Pseudomonadales > Pseudomonadaceae > Pseudomonas > Pseudomonas sp. NPDC008258. The sequence goes on along the minus strand of NZ_JBIBGE010000027.1, from coordinate 15,595 downwards.
GTGCTGCTGGAGCAGGTGCTGCTCAACCTGTTGCGCAATGCCATCGATGCCAACCGCGAGCGGCATGGCGAACAGCCGTCACGTATCCTGCTTGGCGCTGTGCGTGATGGCGACGGCGTACTGGTGGAGGTGGCCGACCAGGGCCCAGGTGTCGCGCCCGAGCGGCTGGATGAAATCTTCACCTCGTTCACCACCAGCAAGGCCGATGGCCTGGGCCTGGGCTTGAGCATGAGCCGCAGCCTGATCGAAGGCTTTGGCGGCAGCCTGTGGGCGCGGGCGGGTGAAAACGGCGGTTTGGTATTGTGCTGCCGGCTGGCGGTAAGCAGGGGATAGGGGGGTAAGGGTGCAAGCAAAAGTGTATGTGGTCGATGACGATCAGGGTATGCGTGATTCAACGGTCTGGCTTCTGCAATCGGTAGGGTTGCAGGCGTTGCCGTTTGCCAGTGGGCAGGCGTTTCTCGACGCCTGCGTCGACGATGGGCCCGCCTGCGTGCTGCTGGATGTGCGCATGCCAGGGTTGGGCGGCCTGGCGGTGCAGCAGGCGATGCGCGCGCGCGGCCTGGCGCTGCCGGTGATCTTTGTCAGCGGCCATGCCGATGTGCCGATCGTGGTGCGTGCGTTCAAGGCTGGTGCCTGCGACTTCATCGAAAAGCCCTACAACGACCAGTTGCTGCTCGACAGTGTGCAGGCCGCGCTGGAACAGGCTGAGCGTGCGCGCCAGGGCGACCAGGCATTGGCCCAGGTACAGGCGCGTATCGACGGCCTCACCCCGCGCGAGCGTGACGTGTTCGTGCCGCTGGCCCAAGGGTTGAGTAATCGTGAGATTGCCGAGCTGCTGGGCATCAGCGTGAAGACCGTAGACCTGTACCGGGGGCGGGTGATGAAGCGTTTGCAGGCCGGCAGCCTGGCGGAGCTGGTGGGTATGGCGATTGCCTGCGGGGCCGTGCAGGCGCTGGGCCTGGGGGCGTTGTAACAGCGACGAGCGCGGCCCCTGTGGGAGCGGCCTTGCGTCGCGAAAGGGCTGCGCAGCAGCCCCAGAATCCCGCGTCATAGCGAAGATTGCCGGGGCCGCTGCGCAGCCCTTTCGCGACGCAAGGCCGCTCCCACAAAGGGCGGGCATTCCAAGCGAGAAAAGCGCCAATTCATGAAATTTTCCATAGCAAGCTAATCAAAGCTTTGACATTCACTGCCTAAGCAGTAATATTTTTAAACAATTGCCTGAGCAGTCCCCAATGGCCCATTTCTCTCCCGAAAACTTCCAGACCTGCGCCATCGGCATGCTGCTCGGCCGCGCGGCGATCCTGAAGGACCGCATTCTCGACTGGCACCTTGAATCAGAGGGCGTCACCGCCGCGCAGTTCAAGGTGCTGATCATCGTCACCCAGTACCAGGTGGATACCCCGGCCGAGCTGTGCCGCTACCTGGGCCTGGACAGCGGTTCGATGACCCGCATGCTCGACCGCCTCGAGCAGAAGGAGCTGATCGTGCGCAACCGCTGCGCCGACGACCGCCGCCTGGTGCGCCTGGCGCTTACCGCCGACGGCCAGCGCCTGGCCGACCGCCTGCCGGAAATTGGCGCCGCCGCCATGAACGAGTTGTGCGGCGTGCTGGCTCCCGAAGAGCTCAAGACCCTGGAAGGCCTGCTGGCCAAGGTCCTGCTCGGTGCCGGCGACCCGTTGACGATCCGCCGCTTTGGCGACCGTTGAACCCTGTCACGAATTATCCAAGGTATTGCCATGGCTACCCCCGCAGACACCCCGACTCCCTCCGCCACGCCCGAGCCGTCACGCAAGCGCAAGGCCTGGCTGCTAGGCCTGCTGTTGCTGCTGATTGTTGCCGGTGCGTGTACCTGGGCCTGGTACAGCCTGGTCGGGCGCTGGCACGAAAGCACTGACGATGCCTACGTCAACGGCAACGTGGTGGAGATCACCCCGCTGGTTACCGGCACGGTCACCAGCATTGGCGCCGATGACGGCGACCTGGTCCATGCCGGCCAGGTGTTGCTGCAATTCGACCCGGCCGAAAGCGAGGTGGCCTTGCAGTCTGCCGAAGCCAAGCTGGCGCGCAGTGTGCGCCAGGTGCGCGGGCTGTACAGCAACGTCGACTCGCTCAAGGCCCAGCTGGAAACCCGCCAGGCCGAACTGCGCAAGGCCCAGCAGGATTTCAACCGGCGCAAGGTGCTGGCCGACAGCGGTGCGATTGCTGCCGAAGAGCTGTCCCATGCCCGCGATGACCTGAGCGTGGCCCAGGCCGCCGTCAACAGTGCCCGCCAGCAACTCAGCACCAGCAGTGCGCTGGTCGACGACACCGTGGTGTCCTCGCACCCTGAGGTGATGGCCGCTGCTGCCGACCTGCGCCAGGCCTACCTCGACCACGCCCGCACCACCCTGGTGGCACCGGTTACCGGTTATGTTGCCAAGCGTACCGTGCAACTGGGCCAGCGCTTGCAGCCGGGCACTGCGACCATGGCGGTGATCCCGCTGGACCAGGTATGGATCGACGCCAACTTCAAGGAAACCCAGTTGCGCGAGATGCGTATCGGCCAGCCGGTACAGATCAGCGCCGACCTGTATGGCAGCGAGGTCAAGTACAGCGGTACGGTCGACAGCCTTGGCGCCGGTACCGGCAGCGCCTTTGCCTTGCTACCAGCGCAAAACGCAACTGGCAACTGGATCAAGATCGTGCAACGTGTCCCGGTGCGTATTCACCTGAGCCCGGATCAGCTCAAGGACCACCCGCTGCGCATTGGCCTTTCCACCGTGGTGGAAGTCGACCTTCATGACCAGAGCGGCCCGGCGCTGGCCCAACAGCCGCCGCAACAGGCCAGCTACACCACGCAGGTGTACGACCGTCAGTTGGTCGAGGCCGATGACCTGATCGCCCGCTTGATCCACGAAAACAGCGCAACCGGCAAGACGGCCCAGCGATGAGCAACAATGCCGCAGCCCAGTTCACGCCGCCCAGCCTGCTGCTGACCACCATCGGCCTGTCGCTGGCCACGTTCATGCAGGTGCTCGACACCACCATCGCCAACGTGGCGTTGCCGACCATTTCCGGCAACCTCGGGGTGAGTTACGAGCAGGGCACCTGGGTTATCACCTCGTTTGCGGTGAGCAACGCCATCGCCTTGCCACTGACGGGCTGGCTAAGCCGGCGGTTTGGCGAAGTGAAACTGTTCATCTGGGCCACGCTGCTGTTCGTGCTGGCCTCGTTCCTGTGCGGTATTGCCCAGTCGATGCCTGAGCTGGTCGGGTTTCGCGTGTTGCAGGGCGTTGTAGCGGGGCCGCTGTACCCCATGACGCAGACGTTGCTGATTGCTGTCTACCCGCCCGCCAAGCGAGGCATGGCCCTGGCGCTGTTGGCGATGGTTACGGTGGTGGCGCCGATTGCCGGGCCTATTCTTGGCGGCTGGATAACCGACAGCTACAGCTGGCCGTGGATCTTCTTCATCAACATACCCATCGGCCTGTTTGCCGCTGCCGTGGTGCGCCAGCAGATGCGCACGCGGCCAGTGGTCACCAGCCGCCAGCCAATGGACTACATCGGCCTGCTGACGCTGATTATCGGTGTTGGTGCGTTGCAGGTGGTGCTGGACAAAGGCAATGACCTGGACTGGTTCGAGTCGTCGTTCATCATTATCGGTAGCCTGATCTCGGTGGTGTTCCTGGCGGTGTTCGTGATCTGGGAGCTGACCGACCGCCACCCGGTAGTGAACCTGCGCCTGTTCGTGCACCGCAACTTCCGCGTCGGCACCATTGTGCTGGTAGGGGGCTATGCCGGGTTCTTCGGCATCAACCTGATCCTGCCGCAGTGGTTGCAGACACAGATGGGTTACACCGCCACCTGGGCGGGCCTGGCGGTGGCGCCGATCGGCCTGTTGCCGGTAGTCATGTCGCCGTTCGTGGGCAAGTATGCGCACCGCTTCGACCTGCGTGTGCTGGCGGGGCTGGCGTTTCTGGCGATCGGCACCAGTTGCTACATGCGTGCGGGCTTCACCAGTGAGGTGGACTTCCAGCATGTGGCCCTGGTGCAGTTGTTCATGGGCATTGGCGTGGCGCTGTTCTTCATGCCGACCTTGAGCATCCTGCTGTCCGACCTGCCGCCGCACCAGATTGCCGATGGCTCGGGGCTGGCGACCTTCCTGCGTACCCTGGGCGGGAGTTTTGCAGCGTCGTTGACGACCTGGATCTGGATTCGCCGGGCGGACCAGCACCATGCTTACCTGAGCGAGAACATCAGCCAGTTCGACCCGGCAACGCGGCACACGCTTGAGCAGCTGGGCGGGGCCAACCCGCAAAGCTATGCGCAGCTTGAGCAGATACTCAACGGGCAGGCGTACATGATGTCGACCGTGGACTACTTCACCCTGATGACCTGGGTGTTTGCAGGGTTGATCCTGCTCGTGTGGTTCGCCAAACCGCCGTTTACCGCGAAGGCGGGGCCCGCGTCGGCGGGCCATTGAGGCAATCCGAGAGACCAGACCACATGCGTTGCTCTTGCTCTTGCTCTTGCTCTTGCTCTTGCTCTTGCTTCGGCTTTTGCTTCTAAGCGCGCGATAGTCCAGGCGCCGCCGATTGCGACTTCAGGAGGCCGAGCGGAGGGCTTGCGGAGGGAGGTGACGGGCATGGATGCCCGTCAAGCGCTGAGGCCCCATGGATGGGGCCTGCAGCGCGTACTCCCGGGAGCAAGCCCGTAGCGAGGGAACCCCGGAGCGCAGCGTAGGGGCCGCATGATGGGAGCGAACGGTTTTTGGTTCCTTTTTGCCACGACAAAAAGGGACCCGCCGTAAGGGCGGAAAGGTGATTGAGCGCCACCCTCGGCAATGAATAGCTACGCGATGTAAATGCCCACACCCAAAAACCAAAAACCAAGAAGTGTCTGTGCTGACCGTGGTCATTCCCCTGCACAGTTAATTCGCCTATTGTCGGCTCTCCCTCCCCAGAGCGATAGACAAAGCCATGGACAAAGTCATCGTCATCACCGGCGGCAGCCGTGGCATCGGCGCTGCCACGGCGCTGCTGGCCGCCCGCCAGGGCTACCGCATCTGCATCAACTACCACGCCGACGAGCAGGCCGCAGAAAGCACACTCGGCCAGGTCCGCGCCCTCGGCGCCGAAGCCATTGCCGTGCGCGCCGACGCCAGCGTCGAAGATGAAATCATCCAGCTGTTCCAGCACGTCGACGAAGCACTCGGCCCGGTTACCGCACTGGTCAACAATGCCGGCACCATCGGCCAGCAGAGCCGGGTCGAGGACATGTCCGAGTTCCGCCTGCTCAAGGTCATGAAGACCAACGTCGTCGGCCCCATGCTCTGCGCCAAGCACGCCCTGCTGCGTATGGCCCGTCGGCACGGCGGGCAGGGCGGCGCCATCGTCAACGTGTCTTCGGTAGCGGCACGCCTGGGCTCGCCCAACGAATATGTCGACTATGCCGCCTCCAAAGGTGCACTCGATACCTTCACCATCGGCCTGGCCAAGGAAGTGGCAGGAGAAGGCGTGCGGGTCAATGGTGTAAGGCCGGGCTACATCCACACCGGTTTTCATGCGCTATCCGGCGACCCCGACCGGGTCAGCAAGCTCGAACCCGGCTTGCCCATGGGCCGCGGCGGGCGCCCTGACGAAGTGACGCAGGCCATTCTCTGGCTGCTGTCGGACAACGCGTCCTACTCCACTGGTAGCTTCATCGACCTGGGCGGTGGGCGCTGAACGCGCCCGTCACGCCTCAAGCAGGGTGCGTACGTGCTCGGCCAACACCTCCAGATCGAACGGCTTGGTCAGCACCGCGGTGCCTTGCAGCAGTTGGCCGTCACTGAGCGCCGCGCTTTCGTCGTAACCGGTGATGAACAGCACCTTGAGGTCGGGGTAGCGCTCGCGGCAACGCTCGGCCACCTGGCGGCCATTCAGGCCGCCGGGCAAGCCGATATCGCTTAGCAGCAGGTCTGGGCGTTCACTGTTTTGCAGGTAGGCCAGGGCAGAGGGGCCATCCTCGAACGCATCCACCAGGTAACCCAGCTCCTCCAGCACTTCGCAAACCACCAGGCGCAACGCCGTCTGGTCCTCGACCAGCAGGATGCGCTGCACCGCCGTGCCGCTTCTCTCCTGCAACATGCGCTGTGGCTTGGGAACGGGTGCCTTGGGTTGCCTGTAGTAGCGGGGGAGCAGCAATTCGATGCGCGTGCCTTCACCCAGCGTGGAAAGGACGCGCAGTTGGCCACCCGACTGGCGGACGAAACCGTAGGTCATCGACAAACCCAGGCCGGTACCCTGGCCCATGGGCTTGGTGGTAAAGAACGGGTCGACGGCACGCTCGGCCACCTCTGCCGACATGCCATTGCCGTTGTCGGAGATGCTCAGGCGCACGTACTCGCCGGCGGGCAGTTCCAGCGCCTGAGCCTGTACCTCGTCCAGCAGCAGGTTGTCGCCGATGATCTCGATCACCCCGCCTGCCGGCATGGCATCGCGGGCGTTGATGCACACATTGAGCAGCGCACTTTCAAGCTGCGGCGGGTCGATGAAGGTCGGCCATAGCTGGTTGGGAAACTGGCTGCCCAGGGTGATGGCCGGGCCCATGGTGCGGCGCAGCAGTTCTTCCATGCCGGCCACCAGCGTGGCCACCTGCGTGGAGCAAGGCTGCAGGGTTTGCTGGCGAGCGAAGGCCAGCAGCCTGTGAACCAGTGAGGATGCACGTTGCGCCGAGCTGCTGGACAGCTCCAGCAGTGGCTGCAGGGTGTCGAAACGAGACTGGTCCAGGCGTTGGCGCATCAGCTCCTGAGCGCCCAGGATGCCGCCCAGCAGGTTGTTGAAGTCGTGGGCGATGCCGCCGCTGAGCTGGCCCACCGCTTCCATCTTCTGGGCCTGGCGCAAGGCCTCTTCGGCTTGGGCCAGGCGGTCTTGCTCCTGCACCCGCTCGGTGATGTCATAAGCGAAGAGGAAGGCGCACTGTATTTCGCCTTCATGGTCGCGCAAGGCATTGAAGCGCAGTTCAAAGTGGCGCTGCTCGGGCACCTTGCCGAAGGTGCCGACCTCGACGAACTGCTCGCCTGCCAGGGCACGCTGCCACATGGCCACGCTCAGTGCCCGGACTTCGGGCTCATGACTGATCAGCTCTGGCAAGTAATCACCGATTGCAGGCGTACGCCCGAACAGCAGCTGAAAGTCATGCTTGGCCTGGCGATTGATGGCCAGCCAGCGCATGCCCCTGTCGACCACATGCACATTCGCCATGCTGTGGTCGACCAGTTCGGCAAACAGCCGGCGCCCTGCCAGTGCAGCGCTCACCCGCTGTTCAAGCTCTTCGTTCAGGTGCTGCAGGGCCTGCTCTGTCAGCCGGCGTTCGGTAACGTCCTTGAACAGTACGGCGACCTGGCGTTTTTCGGCGGGTTCTACGCGGAACGTGGTGACGGACAGTACGCGGCCGGTGGCAACCAGTTCCTGCTCGAAGTGCAGCGGCTCCCCCGTGCGCAACACCGCGCCATAACGGGCCACCCAGTCATCGGCCTCATCGGGCACCATTTCGCGCAGCTTCTGCCCGACCACGTTGGGGATGCCGGCATGCTTGGCGTAGGCTGCGTTGGCCAGCACATGCACATAGTCACTCAACGGGCCGTGTGGGCCGTCGAAGAACTCGATGATGCAAAAGCCCTCGTCCATGGTGTCGAACAGCGAACGATAAAAGTTCTGGTCGTGGGCCTGATGGCCGGCAAGCTGTGATTGCAATTGCGCGTTCTGCCGCTGAAGGGCTTCGACTTGTTGGCGCAGTGAAAGCAGGTCGCGGGAGGGCATGCCGACGTCCGACAAAAGGGGAAACACAGACTTTATCGCGTTCGCCTTCAAGCGAACAGTCGCCCGCCGGGCCATCATCCATCAGAACGAGCGAATGATCCGCCCCAGGGTGTCCATGGCCCGTTCGGCCCCGTCATGCCAGGGGCTGCCATAGTTCAGGCGGATGCAATTGCCGAAGCGCCGGGTAGGCGAGAAGATCGGCCCGGGGGCGATGCTGATGCCTTGGGCCAGGGCCATGTGGAACAGCTTCAGCGCGTCCATCTGCTCGGGCAGCTCCAGCCACAGGAAGTAGCCACCCGACGGCTGGCTGACCTGCGTGGGTGCCGGGAAGTAGCGGGTGATGGCCGCCAGCATGTTGGCCTGTTGGCCTTCAAGTGCATAGCGCAGCTTGCGCAGGTGGCGGTCGTAGCCGCCGTGCTGGAGGTAGTCGGCGATGGCTGCCTGGGCCGGCATCGAGGCGCACAGCGAGGTCATCAGCTTGAGCCGCTCGATTTTCTGCGCAAAGCGCCCGGCCGCCACCCAGCCGATGCGGTAACCGGGCGCAAGGCTTTTGGCGAACGAACCGCAATGCATCACCAGGCCTTGCGTATCGAAGGCCTTGGCGGGTTTGGGCGCCTGTTGCGCGTAATACAGCTCGGCGTATACATCGTCCTCGATCAACGGCACCTGGTGACGCGTCAGCAGTTCCACCAGCGCCTGCTTCTTCGCCTCCGGCATGCTCGCGCCAACAGGGTTCTGGAAGTTGGTCATGCACCAGACGGCTTTCACCGGATGCTTTTCCAGCGTTTGTGCCAGTACCCCGAGGTCCATGCCTTCGCGTGGGTGCACGGGGATTTCCACCGCCTTGAGCTTGAGGCGCTCCAGTACTTGCAGGCAGGCGTAGAAGGCAGGGGCTTCGATGGCCACCAGGTCTCCCGGCTGGGTCACCGCCTGCAGGCACAGGTTCAGGGCTTCCAGTGCACCGTTGGTGATCAGCAACTCCTCCATGGGCAGCATCAGCCCACCGACCATGTAGCGCAGGGCAATTTGCCGGCGCAGCTGTGGGTTGCCAGGCGACAGGTCGGTCACCACCATGCGCGGGTCCATGCTGCGGCTGGCGCTTGCCAGCGAGCGCGACAGGCGCTGCAGCGGGAACAGCTCGGGGCTGGGGAAGGCTGAGCCGAACGGGATGGTGTTGGGGTCCTTGATAGAGTCGAGGATCGAGAACACCAGTGCGCTGACGTCCACGTCAGTGGATTCGCTGACGGGCTGCAACGCCTGGGGCTCGCTGAACTGGCGCGGGGCGTGGGCGTTGACGAAATAGCCCGAGCGCGGCCGGGCGCGGATCAGCCCGCGCCGTTCCAGCAGGTAATAGGCCTGGAACACGGTGGACGGGCTGACCCCGTGGGTCTGGCTGGCATAGCGCACCGAAGGCACGCGCTGGCCGGGGCCCAGTACCCCGGAGCGGATCAGTTCGGCAATGTCGTCGGCGAAGCGTTCGTAGCGTTTCATTCTGGCCTTCTATCGAAGCCTGGCAGGCAAGGTGGAGTCAGTGTAAGGGATCAGCGGTTCATCGGTGCGACGAAGCGGCTTTGGGCAACGCTGCGGATGGCGGCGTCGTCACGCTCGCGAATTTCGAAGCTGAGGGTTTGCGAGCTGCTGGCCGGGCGTTCGGCCAGCATCGCCACCGACACCGGCAGTTCGCTCATTTCGCCAGCGGGGATTACCAAGGTGGTGTTGCCCTGCAAGGTGAAACCTTCTGCGTCCAGCAGGCGCACTTCGTAGTGCTGGGTGCGCTCGGTCTTGTTGATGACCTTGAGCAGGTAGATGTTCTCGATCTGGCCCTGGGCATTCTCCCGGAACAGGCCACGGTCCTTGATGACGTCCAGCGATACCATCGGGCGCAGTTGCAAGGCCACCACCAGCGCACCGATCATCACCACCAGCGCGACCGCGTAGCCGATCAGGCGCGGGCGCAGCCAGTGGGTAGTGCCGCCCTGCAAGCTGTGCTCGGACTTGTAGCCAATCAGGCCGCGGGCGTAGCCCATCTTGTCCATCACCCCGTCGCAGGCGTCGATGCACGCTGCGCAGCCGATGCAGGCCATTTGCAGGCCATCGCGGATGTCGATGCCGGTGGGGCACACCTGCACGCACAGCGTGCAGTCGATGCAGTCGCCAAGGCCTTGGGCTTGTACGTCACTGCCTTTCTTGCGCGGGCCGCGGGCCTCGCCGCGGCGCGGGTCGTAGGCAACTGCCAGGGTGTCCTTGTCGAACATCACGCTCTGGAAGCGTGCATACGGGCACATGTGCAGGCACACCGCTTCACGCAGCAGGCCGGCATTGATGTAGGTGGCGGCAGTGAAGAACAGCACCCAGAACAGCGCCACGCCGCCCAGTTGCAGGGTGAACAGTTCCGCGGCCAGCGGGCGAATGGGCGTGAAGTAGCCGACGAAGGTGAGGGCAGTGGCGACACCAATGGCCAGCCACAGGCTGTGCTTCAAGGCACGACGCGCCAGTTTGTTCAGGCTCCAGGGGGCGGCGGCCAGCCTGATACGCTGGTTGCGATCGCCCTCGGTAACCTTTTCGCACCACATGTATAGCCACGTCCAGGTGCTCTGCGGGCAACTGTAGCCACACCACACGCGGCCAGCGTACACGGTGATGGCGAACAGGCCGAAGGCGCAGATGATCAGTAGCGCCGACAGCAGGATGAAGTCTTGCGGCCAGAAGGTGGCACCAAAGATATGGAATTTGCTGTTGGCCAAATCCCACAGTACAGCCTGGCGGCCGTTCCAGTTCAGCCAGGCCGTGCCGAAGAACAGCACGAACAGGGCGCCGGCAAAGCTGATGCGCAGTGTGCGGTACAGCCCGGTGAAGCTGCGGGTGTGGATGCCGCTGTCGGCGCGTCGCGGTTGAGAACTGGCTGGGGCGGTGGCGATCTCTGTGAAAGGGATTCTATTGTTCATGGCTCGGTGCTCATCAGGCCTCGATCAGGCATGAGCACTATGGCCCTGAGGCTGTTATCAGCACAGGCTCAGGTTTCGCGATAAAAACCGTATCAGATTGTCCCCTTCACCCCGCCAGCCCTTAGATTACCGAGCCTGGCACGCTAGCTTTCAGATGCCTGCGGCTATCCACCGCACCCGCCACGGTCAGTGCATCGGCCTCGGCTTCGGTAATGGGTACGCGATGGCCTGCAAGCAAGGCCACCGACATGCGCAGCTGCTCGTCGGTGATGATTTCGATATCAGGGCCATCACCCTCGATGCGCGAGTCTTCGCCGATCAGGGTACAGCGGCGAGTGGTTTCATCGATTTCAACCGGCATGGCGTTGTCCTCCTGTGGGGTTACAGGGTGGACCGCAGTACAAGGCAGATTGCTGCATCAGCAGGCTGAACGGAGGGGAAGGGGGAGACAGGAAGCACTAAGGGGAGCCGTAGCTCCCCCCAAAGCGTTGTTGCTTGCTCTTTTTTTATTATTGAGACGGGCTTTTTGTTGTTTTTGTAAGCCTGCCTTGGTGTTGCGGGCGACCCCCATGCGGGGTCAAGAGCAAACGTATTTTTTTGAGCGCTGACCTGCCTTCATCATTGCTGATCCGAACCTGGCTGCTGCTACCTTGAGGTAGTTTTATTGTTCTGTGCCAGACCGCGGGGCGTACCCCTGAAAAGCGTGTCGACTCCAAAAAGATCTGCTTGCTGCGCCTCTGCCGTGTTGTTCTTGTTATGTCAGAGCCGTTATCTGTTGTTTTTATTGGGTGTCACGTTGTTTTTTTTGTTCTTGTACCAAATATATAGCAGAGTGCGTGCCAACTTTTTCAAATCCTTTAAAATCAAGCACTTAGCGTATAGCGCCAAAATAGCCAGCCCTGAAATTCTGTCGATTTGTTTCCCTGTTACCCGATTTTTTGCTGTGAAACGTGGGGGCGGTAACACTCCGCCCACACCTTTGTGACACCCGTGTGACTCACTGCGCGCTACGCGCCCGTGCTACCCGCGACCCATTGCCGCGGCCCAGCACGCTGCTGATCCGCTGGCCAGCGGCAATCAGCCGCTCCAGGTCGATGCCGGTGTGAATCCCAAGCCCCTGTAGCAGGTACACCACGTCTTCGGTGGCGATGTTGCCCGTCGCGCCTTTGGCGTAGGGGCAGCCACCCAGCCCGGCTACCGAGCTGTCGAACACGCTGATGCCTTCGAGCAGGCTGGCATAGACGTTGGCCAGGGCCTGGCCATAAGTGTCGTGGAAGTGCCCCGCCAGCTGTTCGCGCGGTACCTGGGCCGAAACCACCTCGAACAGGCGGCGGGTATCGCCGGCCGTGCCGGTGCCGATGGTGTCACCCAGCGACACCTCATAGCAGCCCATGTCGTGCAGGGCGCGGGCCACCGGTGCTACCTGCTCGGCGCTGACCTTGCCTTCGTAGGGGCAGCCGAGCACGCATGACACGTAGCCGCGCACGCGTACGCCGTGGTTACGAGCCGCTTCCATTATCGGCTCGAAGCGCGTCAGGCTGTCGCTGATCGAGCAGTTGATATTGCGCTGCGAGAAGGCTTCAGAGGCGGCCGCGAATACCGCCACTTCCTTTACCCCCGCCGCCAGGGCGTCCTCGAAACCGCGCAGGTTGGGGGCCAGTGCTGCATAGGTAACGCCAGGGCGCTGCCGGATACCGGCAAACACCTCGGCGGAGCCGGCCATTTGCGGCACCCACTTGGGCGAGACAAAACTGCCCACTTCGATGTAGGCCAGGCCTGCTTCGGTGAGGTCGTCCACCAGGCGCACCTTGTCGGCGACGCTGATGGGCTGGGCTTCGTTCTGCAAACCGTCGCGGGGGCCGACTTCGACCAGGCGGACTTCTTTGGGCAAGGACATGGCGGGTTTCCTGTGGCGTCAGCGGTTGTCTTTGTTGTTCAGGGTGGCGGCCAGGGCTTGTTCGCAGCGCTCCTGGGCGGTGTCCAGTTCCAGTTGCATCTGGTGGATGTCGAGCATCTGCTGCTCCAGCTGGGCGCGCCGTTCGGCGATTTTTGCCAGCATGCTGTGGAGCTGCTTGAGGTTGCCGCTGGTGGGGTCGTAGAGTTCGATCAGTTCACGGCACTCCGCCAGCGAAAAGCCGATGCGCTTGCCGCGCAGGATGAGTTTCAGGCTGACCTTGTCACGCGCCGAGTAGATACGCTCCAGGCCACGGCGTTCGGGGCTCAGCAAGCCTTGCTCTTCATAGAAGCGGATGGCCCGGGTGGTGATGTCCAGCTCGCGGGACAGGTCGGAGATGCTGTAGGTCTGGGTGCTCATGCTGGGGCTCGGCGTGGGGTATGCCGGTATCCTGAGGGTAGGTTGACGTAAACGTCAAGCAAACTGTAGATGTGTGCCGCCTGTGGGGGCCTCTTCGCGGGCACGCCCGCTCCCACAGGTACTGAGCAAACTTTGAGAGCGGCGCGGTCACTGTGGGAGCGGGCGTGCCCGCGAAGAGGCCCCCACAGGCCACGGCAATCATTCAGCCAAACCCGACCTGCGATACCCATTGGGCGTCTGCCCACTCAACCGCTTGAACCACCGTGCAAAGTAGGTCGGGTCGGTAAAGCCCAGGCTATCCGACAACTGCCCGATGCTCATCCGCGTATAAGTCAGGTTACGCCGGGCCTCCAGCAACAACCGCTGATGCACCACCTGCAATGCGGTCTGCCCGCTCAAGGCCCGGCACAGCTGGTTCAGCTGCAGGCTCGGCACATTCAGCCGGGCGGCAAAATCCTCCACCGAAAGGTGCTCACGGTAATGCGCCTCGACCAGGCGCAGGTACTGCCCCAGCAACTGCCGGTCACGTTCATCCCGGGTACGCGGCGCCTGGCCCAGTTGCTGGCGGCGGCTGATCCATACCATCAACGCAGTCACCAATGCCTCCAGCAGCGTGGCCCGCCCCGGCGCACTGCCTTGGTACTCCTGCTGCAAAGTGCCGATCAGGCTGCGCAGGTGCACGCGATCACGGCCCAGCGGGTAACACGCCGGTTTTGCCAGCACCGTCAGCGGCGCGCCCAGGCGCTGCTCCAGGTTCGCCACCAGCGCCATGCCGAAAGTCAGCACATACCCCTGGATATCGGCGCTGAAGCGAAAGCCGTGCACGGTCATCGGCGGCACCACCTGGATCGCTGCCTCGCCGATGGCACTGCGCGCGCCCTCGATCTCCACCTGGGCCTGGCCGCGCTGTACGTAAAGCAACTGGAACAACTCGGCATGCTGGTGCGGCTTGATCTCCCAGTGGTGCAGGCGGCTACGCGCCGGGATCGACTCGCAGTGCAGCAGGTCGGTGCCGGGCCAGGCCTGGTTTTCGCCATACAGCTTGAACAACGGGACGCCGGGGAGGGTGGATTTCATGCAGGTTCGCCTGTCCGTTAATCGAACGTTTTTTGTAAAAGTGCAGATTTCCCATGGGATAGCACACTTATCTGGCGGTTTCTGCCAGTAAAAATGCAAGGGCAAACCCTAACAGCAGATGCCGCCCCACTGCCAGTCCAGGGCCGGCATCGTCCGAACAGAGACAACAACAATGAAAACTCAGGTTGCAATTATTGGTGCAGGTCCGTCTGGCCTGCTGCTGGGTCAGCTGCTGCACAAGGCCGGCATCGACAACATCATTGTCGAGCGCCAGACGCCCGAGTACGTACTGGGCCGCATCCGCGCCGGGGTGCTGGAGCAAGGCACGGTCGACCTGCTGCGCGAAGCCGGTGTAGCTGAGCGCATGGACCGTGAAGGCCTGGTGCACGAAGGGGTCGAGCTGCTGGTTGGCGGGCGCCGTCAGCGCCTGGACCTCAAGGCCCTGACCGGTGGCAAGACGGTGATGGTGTACGGTCAGACCGAAGTCACCCGTGACCTGATGCAGGCCCGTGAAGCCAGCGGTGCGCCGATTATCTATTGCGCCAGCAATGTCCAGCCGCATGAACTGAAAGGCGAGAAGCCTTACATCACCTTCGAAAAAGATGGCCGCGTGCACCGGGTGGACTGCGACCATATCGCCGGCTGTGACGGCTTCCATGGTGTTTCGCGGCAAAGCATCCCCGAGGGTGTGCTGAAGCAGTACGAGCGGGTTTACCCGTTTGGCTGGCTGGGCTTGCTGTCGGACACACCGCCGGTCAATCACGAGCTGATCTATGCCCATCACGAGCGCGGTTTTGCGTTGTGCAGCCAACGCTCGCAAACACGCAGCCGCTACTACGTGCAGGTCCCCTTGCAGGACCGGGTCGAGGAATGGTCTGACGAGCGTTTCTGGGACGAACTCAAAGCCCGTTTGCCTGCTGATGTGGCGGCTGACCTGGTGACTGGCCCAGCCCTGGAAAAAAGCATCGCCCCGCTGCGCAGCCTGGTGGTCGAGCCCATGCAATATGGCCACCTGTTCCTGGTCGGCGACGCCGCGCATATTGTCCCGCCTACCGGTGCCAAAGGCCTGAACCTGGCTGCCTCGGACGTAAACTACCTCTACCGCATTCTGGTCAAGGTGTACCGCGAAGGGCGCACCGACCTGCTGCAGCAATATTCGCCGCTGGCCCTGCGCCGGGTATGGAAGGGCGAACGCTTCAGCTGGTTCATGACCCAGTTGCTGCATGACTTCGGCAGCCACAAGGATGCCTGGGACCAGAAGATGCAGGAGGCCGACCGCGAGTACTTCCTGAACTCGCCGGCGGGGTTGGTGAACATTGCCGAGAACTATGTGGGGCTGCCGTACGAAGAAGTGGCCTGATTTCTGGCTGCGCTGTCGCGCAAGGAACTCTGCCCGCAAGCCCGCTGCCTTCGGTGTGGGAGCCGCGCTTGCCGGCGATGGGCTGCGCAGCGGCCCCAAAGTCTCAAGTCAATTCCAA
>NZ_JBIBGE010000026.1:0-106101 GCF_042956345.1 Pseudomonas sp. NPDC008258 | reverse complement strand
ATGGTGCCGCCTGCATTGGGGCTGCTTCGCAGCCCATCGCCGGCAAGCGCGGCTCCCACAGAGACCGTGTCAAATCAAAGAATTACGATTTGTTCTGTGGGAGCGGGCGTGCCCGCGAAGAGGCCGGTACAGGCAAGTGAAGGACTAGCGGCCGAACCGCATCGGCCAACCCACCACCTTCTTCACCCTCGGCGTGGCATAAGTACGCACCTTGGATGTGCTCAAGCCCATCCGCACCAGCGATTCGGCAATGGTCACCGCCGCACTCACGCCATCAACCACCGGCACTCCCGTACGCTGACGAATCTGTTCATCCAGCCCGGCCATGCCGCCACAACCCAGGCAGATCACCTCGGCCTTGTCGTCACGCACGGCACGTTCGGCCTGCTCGACGATTGCCTCCACGGCCCGCTGTGGGTCGGCTTCCAGTTCCAGCACCGCCAGCCCGCTGGCTCGCACGGAGGCGCAGCGGTCATACAGGCCGGACAGCTTTAGCCGGTCCTCGATCAGCGGCACGGTGCGGTCCAGCGTGGTCACCACCGAGTAGGCATGGCCCAGGTACATCGCCGTGCTGGCGGCCGCATCGGTAATGTCCACCACCGGTACATCCAGCAATTCCTGCAAGCCTTCACGGCCATGTTCGCCGTAACCGGCCTGGATCACGGCATCGTAGGGGCCTTCGTAGGCAAGTACCCGGTCCATCACGGCAATGGCCGCCAGGTAGCTTTCGAAGTTGCCTTCCACCGATTCCGCGCCGAACCACGGTGTCAGGCCGATGATTTCAGTACCGGGGGCGGCCACGCTGCGTGCCTGCTCGGCGATGGCTTCGGTGATGGCTTCTGTGGTGTTGACGTTGGCGATCAGAATACGCATGGGTAATCCTCCCTGATCAGTGGCTGCTGTGGTCGACGGCAATGCATTCGCCGCTGACATCGTGGTAGTGGCGATTGCGCGGGGCGATCAGCAGGTACAGCGCAGCGGCGATGCCGGCCCCGATCAGCCAGGAGAACGGCGCGATGCCATGGAAGTTCGGCACCAGGGCCAGGACAATGGCCAACAGTGCGGCGGGTACGAAGGCGGCCACGGCGCGCAGGTTGATGCCCTTGCTGTAGTGGTAGGCGCCGGTCGGGTGTTCGGTGTACAGCTCCGGCACGTTGATGCAGCCTTTGCGCAGCAACCAGTAGTCGGACATGATCACCCCGTACAGCGGGCCCAGCAGGGCGCCCAGGCCGGAGAGGAAGTACACGATCACCAGCGGGCTGTTGTACAGGTTCCACGGCAGGATCAGCACGGCCACGGTGGCGCTGATCAGCCCGGCGCGGCGGAAGTTGAGGTGGCGCGGGGCGAGGTTGCTGAGCACGAACGCCGGGGCGACAAAGTTGGCCATGATGTTCACCGCCACGGTGACGATCAGGAAGGCCAGGCAACCGAGCACCAGGAACGCTGTGCTGGGAATGGCGGCGACGATCTGCGTAGGGCTGTCGATGATCTGGCCATTGATCTGGAACTGCGCGCCGCACAGCACCACCGTGATCACGGCGAACACCAGGATGTTCACCGGCAGGCCCCAGAAGTTGCCGACACGGATGGTCTTGCGGCACGGCGAAGAGCGGGCGAAGTCACAGAAGTTCAGCACCAGGGTGCCGTAGATCGCCAGCCACAGGGCACCGCCGGCGAAGATATTGCGCCACATCTCATACCCGGTGAGCGGCTCGGCCACCGACCAGGCGATGCGTGCGTCGGCCCTGAAGTACATGAACACGGCCAGCGCAGCCACGGTCAGCAGGATGACCGGGCCGGCAAAGCCCTCATAGCGGCGCACCATTTCCATGCCGTAGGCCAGGATCACCAGCTGTACCAGCCAGATCGACACGAAGCACACCCAGCCCAGGCTCGACAGGCCAAGGATGCTGTCCTGATCATAGGCGGCCACTTGCGGCCACACGGCGGTGAGCAGCACACGCAGCACCACCGAGGCCAGATAGGTCTGGATGCCGAACCAGGCAATGGCGATGACGGCGCGGATCAGCGCCGGAATCTGCGCGCCGTGGATGCCGAAGGCGATGCGGCTGATGACCGGGAACGGTACCCCGGTTTTCTGCCCCATGTAACCGGACAAGTTCATGAAGAAGTACACCAGCGCCGCGCCAATCGCCAGCGACAACAGGATTTGCCAACCACCCAGGCCGAGGGCGAACAAGCCCATGGCGAACGAATAGTTGGCGATATTGTGCACATCGTTTGTCCACAAAGCGAAGATGCTGTAACCACCCCAGCGGCGGCCCTCGATGCGCGTCGGGGCGAGGTCGCGGTTATGCAGGCGCGGGCTAAGCGCCAGTGTCGGCTGGCTGCCGGCAAGTGTGGAAGCGGGGTGGGTGCTGGCGACGGATTGTTCAGGGGCAAGGTCGAGGCTGCTACTCATTCCGGCGGCTCCTGATGCACAGTGACTGCGATGAGCGGGCATGCGCACGGGCTCGCCATCTCGTCGGTGCAGCTTGGCATCACAGGGTTCTGGGCGCGGCGGCCGGGATTGGACCGGCGTCGCGGGTTCTTGTGTATTTATGTTTTGTTTGGTTTGTATACAAAACACGAGGACACAAAAGCGAGTTCCATGCCAAGGAAAGAGCAAGCGTTAAAGGCCTATCATTTCGAATCCGTGACTTCGAAAGATAAGTTCATGAAATTGAGGAATTATAAGTTGACCAAATAAGCAGGTTTAATTTTTTAGACTGATAATTAGTTGATCGAGTGGTCAAAATTAGTTGCAGGGTAGTGTGTAACGTATTGGGGCGTTACCGGATAAAGTGCACACAAAAATGGCACTTAAGGTGACATTTCTGTGTACAAAAAATAGTCAGGTTTTTTTGTGCCGGCCTCTCAATCCATCGGTGGCAACCGCCGTTTCACCGGGCTCTTCTTGATGATTGCGGTGTTGGTCTCGGCCAGCACATTTATGCGGTCGAGCAGGGTGTCCAGTTGCTCCATCGAGCGCACATGCAGCCGGGCAATGAAGCAGTCCTCGCCAGTAACCTTGTCGCACTCGGTGAATTCTGGGATTGCGATGATTTGCCGCTCCACCTCCTGCAACTGCCCCGGCAGCGGGCGAATGCGCACGATGGCCTGCAACTGGTAACCGAAGGCGCGCGGGTCTACCTCTACGGTGTAACCGCGCAGTACGCCGCGTTCCTCCAGGCGGCGCAGGCGCTCGCTGACGCTGGGCGCAGACAGCCCGCTGACCTGCGCCAGGGCCTTGAGCGAGCGGCGCGAGTCTTCCATCAGTGCATTGATCAGGAGTTGGTCGATGGCATCGGTCATGGTCACCTCGTCAGGTAATTCACGTTATTTGCCTTGATAGTAAAGGTAAGGTTGCAGATTTGCCTTGGTTATCCGCTGGAAGGTGAGGCTGCAACCTTTGCATACTGTTGCCATCGTCAACGGGAGGTGTGAGATGGACAGTTCATTGCGCCGTGGCTCGCTGGAAATGGTCGCTGCCATGCTGATTTCCGGGACCATCGGCTGGTTCGTGCTGGTGTCTGGCCAGCCGGTGCTTGAGGTGGTGTTCTGGCGCTGCGTGTTCGGCGCCGTGACCCTGCTGGTGATCTGCGCCGCGTTCGGCTTTTTGCGGCCGGGGGTGATCAGCCGCACGGCGTTCCTGTTGGCGATTGCCAGTGGTGTGGCCATTGTCGGCAACTGGGTGCTGTTGTTTGCTTCGTATTCACGGGCGTCGATCGCCATCGGCACGGCGGTGTACAACGTGCAGCCGTTCATGCTGGTGGGGCTGGCGGCCTTGTTCCTGGGCGAGAAAATCACCCTGGCCAAGGTTACCTGGCTGAGTGTGGCCTTCCTTGGCATGCTGGCCATCGTCAGTGCCCATGGTGCAGGGCAGGGGGGTGGTGAAGACTATCTGCTGGGCATTGCCCTGGCGTTGGGCGCGGCTTTTTTGTATGCAATCGCTGCGTTGATCATCAAGCGCCTGAGTGGCACGCCCCCGCACCTGATTGCACTGATCCAGGTGACCACCGGGGTGCTGCTGCTGGCGCCGTGGGTCAAGTTGGGTGGGTTGCCGGGTGAAGTGCCGGCACTGGCCAGTTTGCTGACGCTGGGCATGGTGCATACAGGGTTGATGTATGTGCTGTTGTACAGCGCCATCCAGCGCTTGCCTACGGCGTTGACCGGGGCGCTGTCGTTCATTTACCCGATTGCGGCAATTCTGGTGGATTGGGTGGCGTTCGGGCACCGGTTGGCACCGCTGCAATGGGTTGGGGTTGGCTTGATCCTGCTGGCAGCGGCGGGGATGCAGCAGGGGTGGTGGTTCCGGCCCAAGGCGGTAGTGGTCAAGGGCCATTGAGGCCGCTTCGCGCCCTATCGCCGGCAAGCCAGCTCCCACAGGTACTGCACAAGCCTCAAGACCTGCGCAGTACCTGTGGGAGCTGGCTTGCCGGCGATAGGGCGCGAAGCGGCCTCAACGGGTAGAATGCCGCTTTTGCCAGCTTGCGACCCGCCATGACTTCGCCAATCCACACACTGGAGCAACACCTGCTCGCCGCCCTCGACCCTGCCCCGCAGGAAACCCGCCGCCTGTTCCACGGCCGTGGCCGCTGCTGGGCGGGCCTGGAGCAGGTCACCGTCGACTGGCTGCAAGGTGTGTTATCGGTCGCTTTGTTCCGCGAGATGCCCGAAGGGCAGTTGGCCGAGCTGGAAGCCATGCTGCGCAATCTGGCCCAGCGCCCGCAATGGGGCGGCCAGGCCATCCTCATCCAGCACCGCTACCTGCCTGACAGCCCCGGCCAGTGGTTGCTGGGCGAGCCGTGCCAGCAGCGCGAGGTGGTCGAAGACGGCCTTACCTACCTGTTGGACCTGGGCGTGCGACAGAACAACGGCCTGTTCCTCGACATGCGCTACGGCCGGCGCTGGGTGCGCGAGCAGGCGGCGGGCAAGCGCGTGCTGAACCTGTTTGCCTACACCTGCGGCTTTTCGGTAGCGGCGATTGCCGGCGGTGCCGAGCAGGTGGTGAACCTGGACATGGCCAAGTCGGCGTTGTCTCGCGGCCGGGACAACCATCGCCTGAATGGTCACGATGCCTCGCGGGTGGCGTATCTGGGGCATGAACTGTTCAAGTCGTGGGGCAAGGTGCGCAAGTACGGGCCTTATGATCTGATCATCATCGACCCGCCTACCTTCCAGCGTGGCAGCTTTGTGCTGACCCAGGATTACGCGAAGATCCTGCGGCGTCTGCCGGAGTTGCTGAATGCGGGGGGAACGGTGCTGGCGTGTGTCAACGACCCGGGTATCGGGCCGGAATTCCTGATCGAGGGGATGGCGGAGCAGGCGTCTTCGTTGGTGTTTGTCGAGCGGCTGGAGAACCCTCCGGAATTCCCGGATGTGGACCCGGCTGGCGGGCTGAAGGCCTTAATATTCCGTCAGGTTTGATGTTGCCCTTGCTGGAAGCTTCGCGGGCGAGCCCGCGAAAGGGCCGGTGCAGGCGAATTCAAGCCTCCAGGGCCTACAGCGGCAGTGGGTACACCTGGGCAAAGCGGTCCACCCCGTATACCTGTAACGGCCCTTGCAGGTTGATGCGCAGCAGCGGGTCTTCGCTAATCGACTTGCCCACCTCATGGATCAGCGCCAATGACGCATCCACATCACTGTCGTAAGTGAACTGCACCGAGAAGAACGCATAGGCGAACTGCAGCGACTGGTTGGTGACGTTGTTGTCCGGCAGGCAGGTTGCCAGTTGTTCGGCACCATACTGGCCTGAGCCAACGACCCAGGCTTCGGGCGGCAGTTCCTTATCGAAGATTTGTCCTTGCACGCGCTGGCGTTCGCCGAGCAGCTGGCGAATCCGCCGGTTTTTCGGATGCGGGCGTGGAGGAGCACTCAAGGTGATGGAGTTCTATTAAAAGTACGTAATTATTCGTCTGTTAATGTAGGATGTATCTTACGGGTATGATTTTTTTATATTCATTGTGTGAGGGTTAATTGTTTTTGCAATTTTTAATATTTGCAATGAAGTTGGCTGTCTACTAGGATCCGAGTTCCGATTTGGATGCGGCGCCGACAATCAATGATCGGCTTCATCAAGGTAGGGAGAATGCTAATGTTCAACACTTACCAGCGATGGCTCGTATTGGCCGTCCTGTCCTTCGCCTTGCTATTGGTTGCGATCGACATGACGGTCCTTTACATCGCCTTGCCCACACTTACCCATGCGCTCGGGGCATCTACCTCCGAAAAGCTGTGGGTCATCAACATGTACCCCCTGGTCGTCGCCGGCCTGTTGCTGGGTGCTGGCACCTTGGGTGATCGCATCGGCCACCAGCGATTGTTCGTGATCGGCCTTGTGCTGTTCGGTGCGGCGTCGCTTCTGGCAGCATTCGCGCCATCTTCCGCGCTGCTGATCCTGGCCAGGGGCGCGCTGGGCGTCGGTGCGGCGGCCATGATGCCGGCCACGCTGGCGATCATCAGCCTGACCTTCAAGGATGAGAGTGAGCGTGGTTTTGCCATCGGCGTCTGGACGGCCGTGGCTTCCGGTGGTGCAGCGATAGGTCCGCTGATAGGGGGGGCGCTGCTCGAGCATTTCTGGTGGGGCTCGGTGTTCCTGATCAACGTGCCCATCGTGCTGGTGGCCCTGGTGTTGTCCTTGCTGCTGATCAGGAACACGCCGCAGGCCAACGCCGGCCCATGGGACTTGCTTGGCTCCCTGCAGGCGATGGTAGGGCTCATCAGCCTGGCGTACCTGATCAAGGAATTCGCCAAGCCCGAGCCCTCGCTGGTGGCGGCGCTGGGGGCGTTGGTCATCTGCGCGGGCTTCGGCTGGATGTTCGTGCGCGGGCAGCGCAAGCGTGGTTTTCCGTTGATCGACCTGCAGATTTTCCGCAGCCCCGCGTTCTCCTCTGCGGTCATCGCCAGCCTGGCCGCGGCCGGCTGCTTGATGGGCATTAACCTGGTACTGAGCCAGCGCCTGCAACTGGTGATCGGGCTATCCCCGCTCGAGACCGGCCTGTATTTCCTGCCCCTTTCCGTGGGTGCGATCGTGGCCGGTCCATTAAGCGGCTGGTTGCTGCCCAAGGTTCGCTGCGATCGGTTCCTGGTGCTCGCACTGTTGATCTACGCCGGTGCCATTGGCCTGTTCATGTACAGTTTCAGCCATTCGGTCGCCCTGCAACTGCTGCTGCTGTTCGTCATGGGCGCATGCGTAGGGGCGAGCATGACCGGGGCGTCCACCACCATCATGGCCAGCGCGCCGCCGGAGCGAGCGGGTATGGCCGCTTCGGCCGAGGAAATCTCCTACGAACTGGGAGGAGGGTTGGGCATCGCCTTCATGGGTAGCCTGATGTCGGTGGTGTACAGCCGCTCGCTGGTCGTGCCCGAGCAGGCCGCCGACGCGGTGCGCCTGCTGGATGGGATCGACAGCGCGCTGGCTGCTGCCGCGCAAATGCCCGCACCGCTGGGGCAGGAAATTGCTGTGAATGCGCGATTGGCGTTCGACCAAGCGGTGTCCTCGGTAATGATGGCCACCGTGGGGGTACTGGTGGTGATCGCACTGTTGGTGTTTGTGAACTTTCGAAGGTATTCGACTGTTTCTGCCGAACAGCAAGTTTCTTCTTAATTCAGTCAAATAATACGCGGCTCGGAACTGTTCGGTTGAATAGTTCCGGGTCTGGATTTGTGCTGCTTTAAATTTGGAGAGGTGGCATGCGCCTACTGTTGGGGCAGTTGTATGACCAGCGTGCAGCCTTGCATCTGGAACAACGTTATGTCGGTGAAGTCCTGATACCGCAGGAGCATCTTTGTGCTCATCATCTGCGCGAGGCCGTGCGGTTTGTCGTGAAGAAGTATCCGGCACTTCGTGGCTGTTTCACGCGCAGCGAAGGCGAATGGCGCATGGACTTTGTTGCCATTGACGCGTTTCCCGTGGAGCAGGTGTTGCATGTAGTTGCCGCCGCACCCGGGGTGTTGCCTGGTGCACAGGTTCAGGCCAGCGTCGAAGCACTGCTCGCGACCTCGACCCTGGCGCCTCCCTTGCTGAGGTACATCCTGCATGATGCCGAGCAGGCCGAGGACCAGCGCCTGGTGCTGGTCTTCCATCACCTGGTCTGCGATGGCATTTCCAGCCGGATACTCTGGCGGGACCTTTCCAGGGCATATCGGGCCTCGGTGCAGGGCTGCCCGCTCGACGACGAGGCCTGCGACAGTTATCCGGCCTTCGCACAGGAGCTTGCTAAATGCTACCGGGCGCTGCCCGCCGAGGTGTCGCCAGCGTTCGGCGACCCGGCAGGTGTCGGGGTGCTGGACCAGGTGGCAGCAGAGCAGGCCGGCAAGGCCCTGGAGCATACCCTCGTACGGTACTGCCTGCAGTTGGAGCCTGCGGCCGTGGATGAGCTGCGTCGATGCGCGGCCGAGTGGCAGGTTAGCTTGAGCGACTACCTGCTCGGTTGCTGGCTGCAAGCACTGAGCCAGGCTCAGGCTCACGGCCCGGTGGCGCTGATGATGTGGGTCAGCCCGCATTTCGTTGGCCAATGGCAGACACCCGTCACCCAGCTGGTGGGGTCGGTTTCGTTCCCGCTCCCGCTGCGCTTGACGCTTCAGGCCGGACGCAGCCTGCGAGAAACCGCGCGGTCGGCCAGGGCCGAGGTAGAACAGGGCATGGCGCAGGCACAAGCCTTCGCAATCCGGTATTTCAGCGGTGTCGCGGGCGCGCCGGTGCCCGACTTGCCTGCCATCGGTTTCAACTTCATCTCGGCACACAAGCCGGGCGCCAGCCTGATTGGCTATCGGCCTGCCCCGGAGCAATTGCATATCGCGCGCGATCCTCGGCAGGTGGCCGACCTGCCATTGAGTTTCGAGGCCGAACTGTACGAGCGACGCTTGCGCCTCACCGTGCTGGTGGCGCCTGAGATGGCCCGTGCGCTCCCCATCGAGGCATTGGTCGACCGATTGTTCGAGGGCATGCGGCCGATCGCAATGGCAGAAGGTTGAGCATGACCGACTCACCGCCATGACAGGAAGCCATGGCTAAACCTAAAAGGACATCTGCATGAGTGCTGGATACGAGCAAGTACTGGCCGTGGTGTTGACGCACCTGGCGTCGACCTGTGATGGGGAGCGGGTGGAAGAGGACACCCGGCTGGGTAGCCTGGGCCTGGATTCGATCGCCGTGGCCGGCCTGCTGGCTGCTTTGGGAACGCAGCTGGAACGGGACCTGGAGCCCACCTTGTTCTGGCGCTTCGCGACCCCCGCGCAGTTGTGCCGGCACCTGTGCGGGGAGGGCGAGCGTGCCGAGCCGCAGGCAGCAAGGCTTTCCGATCAGCGACAGGCGGTGGCGATCACGGGCCTTGCCTGCCGTTTCCCCGGGGCCGACGACAGCCTGGCGTTCTGGCGCTTGCTCGAAAGCGGCGGCCAAGGCATCGGGCCGGTTGCTCCCGATCATTTCACCGAGCGACCGGACAGTGACTGGCATGTGGCGCCCGACGAGATCGGTGGTTTTATCGACGCTACCTGCGACTTTGACCACGAGCGCTTCGGGCTGGGTGGCCACGAGGCGTCGCAGATGGACCCGCAACAGCGTTTGCTGCTGACGTTGGCGTGGGCTGCCCTGGAGCAGGCCGGGATGCCGCCTGCGGGATTGCGCGGGCAACGCGGTGGGGTCTATGTCGGCGCCATGTGGTCGGACTTCGCCCATCATGTCCCGCCGCAGCAGATGACGGCGCAGAGCGCAACGGGCCTGGATACCAGCATCCTCTCGGCCAGGATCTCGTTCGCCCTGGGGCTCGGTGGGCCCAGCTTGACGGTCAATACTGCTTGTTCCTCCTCGCTGGTCGCCCTGCACCTGGCTTGCCAGGCGCTGCGCCAGGGTGAATGCGACTTCGCCATCGTCGCAGGGGTCAACCTGATGCTGGCGGCGCACAGCTTTACCGCCATGCGTTGCTTCGGCGGCCTGTCGGAGACGGCGACCTGCCATACCTTCGACGCGGCCGCCGACGGCTATGTACGGGCCGAAGGCGCGGGCGTGGTGGTGCTGCGCAGGCTGCCGGACGCGTTGCAGGCGGCATCGCCGATCTGGGGCGTGATCCGCGCGTCGGTGGTCAACAACAACGGCTTTCACAATAGCCTCACGGCGCCGTCGATGCAGGCCCAGCAAGCCTTGCTGGATGAGGCGCTTCGCCAGGCCGGGATCGCTCCGGGCGATGTCGAGTACGTCGAGGCCCACGGTACCGGCACGGCCATGGGCGACCCGATAGAGGCCACTGCCATCGCCGCAGCCTATTGCCTGCGCGGCGCCCGTCGCCACCCCCTGCTCATCGGTTCGGTGAAGACCAACATCGGCCATGCCGAGGCGGCGGCGGGGATGGCCGGGCTGATCAAGGTGCTGCTCGCGCTGCAGCATGGGGTAATACCTGCCCACCTCAACTACCGCGCTCCCAACCCTGCGATCGACTGGTCGCGGCTGTCCCTGCAACCGGTATTGCAGAGCACGCCCTGGGCTTCGGCGCAGCCACTGGCGGGGGTGAGCTCCTTCGGTTTCGGTGGCACCAATGCCCACGTGATCGTGGGTCGTCAATGGTCGGTGCCGGCTGATGACACGCTTGGTGGCAGTGACCTGTCCCTGGTCGTGGTGCCGCCCGCCAGCAAGGCGAAAGGCGCCTTGCTGGTGTTTTCCGGTCAAGGGGCGCAGTGGCCGGGCATGGGGTTGCGACTGGCACGGCTGGACCCGGTTTTCCGTGCGTGCGTGGCCAGATGCGACCAGTTGTTCACGGCGATGGCCGGCTGGTCCCTGGCCGAACGTCTCTATGACACCGAGGAAAGTTTCAGCGATGTTGAAGTCGCCTGGCCCTGCCATTTCGCCCTCCAGGTGGCGTTGGCCGAGGTGTGGTTCGCCAAGGGCCTGCGCCCGGTCGCGGCAATCGGCCATAGCATCGGTGAAGTGGCCGCGGCGCATGTGTGTGGCGTGCTGAGCCTTCGCGATGCGTTGCGGGTCATTCTTGCGCAGGCACGGTGGGCCGCTCGGCGGCCAGGGGCAATGGCCTTGCTGGGCCTTGGCTGGGACGCCGCCGAGGCGCTGCTCGCCACGCTTGAGGTTACCGCCAGCGTGGCCATCCAGCATGCTGACCAGGCGACGGTCATCAGCGGTTCGGTCGACGCCATCGCCCAGGTGCAACAGCATTGCGCACGCAACGGCGTGCGCTTCAACCAGGTCAGGTGTGAAGTCGCCGTGCATACCGGGGCTGAAGAAGAGGGCTACCTGGCGCTGTGCGAGGCGCTCGAGGACATCGTGCCGAGCGCCCCGCACCTGCCTTTGCTGGGGACCTGTTCGGTCGAGGCGGCCGATGGTTGCTTGCGCCCGCGCTACTGGGCGGATGCGGTGGCCCGGCCGGTGCGTTGGTTCGATGCACTGTGCACGGCCTTGCGGGCCAGTGACGGGGTGGTCGTGGAAGTCTCCAGTCATCCCGTGCTGCAAGGCAGCCTGCGAGAAGCACTGGCGGCCACTGCGCCGGGCAGGGGCCTGCTGGCCACTGCCTGGCGCGGGGGCAGCGACGGCCATGCCTTGGCACAGGCCCTGGACCAGTGCCACGAAATGGCGCCTTTGCCGGGCGACAGCCCGCAAGCAATGCTGCTCAGTGGCCACAGCCATGCAGCATTGCTCGCGCGTTGCGCCAGCATCGCACGCTGGCTCGAGCAGGATACGGCACTGTGCCTGGCCGATTGCGCCCAGGCTTTGCAAGGCGCCGGCAGTCATGAGCGCCATCGCCTGGCGTTCATGGTCGAGTCGCCGGCCCAGGCGCTGGCCTGCTTGCGCGCGGCACTGGCGGTTGAGCCCACAGCCAGCCGGGTGTGCGCTGCGCCCTTGTAGCGTGTCTGCCCGCGTGCGCCACTTTCCCCCGCACAAAGGGACGTGCTTCAGGCCTTGCCCGCGTTCGCCAGCGGATACGGTCGGGTCATGCAGGTCGCGCACGACCTGGGCATCGAGGAGCATCTGGTCGAGGGCGTGGCCCTGTTCATCGGTTGTACCGAATTGCTGCGTCATGAAGGCCTGGTGATCACGCGCTATCGTGCAGGCGACACGGTTGGCAGCATTGAAGACCTGGTGGCGGGGCGGTCCGGCTTGAGCGTGCTGGTCCGTGCCGTCGCTGAGCGGGATACGCGGGGTTGGCCGCAGGCCGAGGGCGTCGACGACGGTGCGCTGCTGTGTTTCGGAGACCTCCAGGGCAGCACGGCCGCGCAGTTGCTCGCCGAGTTGAAGGTGCGCAGCTACCTGGCCGGCGTCGGCGTTGTGACGCTTCCCGCCACACGGCAGCCACCGCTGGTGCTGCCTGGCGCACGGCCAGCGCGTGAATCTGCATCAACAGACGGTGCGAGTGGCTATCGCCTGGCCTGGCTGCCGACCGATTGTTCGCCGGTGGCTGGTGTCGATACGCAGGGTCTGTTGGTTGTCGGGCGTGCGCCTGGATGGTCGGCGCTGCGCGCACATGTGAGCTTCGCCAAGGCTACATGGCATGAGCTTGCCCCCGGCGGCACCTGCCAGGCCTATCAACGGGATTTTCTCGAGCTGCTCGAAGGCGCTGTGTTCGACACTATCGTGCTGCTGGCTGAGCCAGCCGAGGGTACGGAGCATCTGGTCGCCTGCGTCCTGGGCCTACTGCAGGCGCTGGGCAGGATGCGCGCTGGCGCCGCGACGTTGCACGTGGTCACCCGTGCCGCGCAGCGGGTACCCATGGATACCCAGGTCGACGCAGACGCCACCTTGCTGTGGGGGCTGCTCAGGACTGCGCAACTGGAACTGGATGGCCAGCGCTTGTGCATTACCGATGTCGGCCCGGCCAATGCAGAGGCGGCTGAACGCGACCTCGTCCAGGCGATGCTGGCCAGCCTTGCCAAGCCTGTATCCCAAAGCGCCTGGCGTGCGGGTGTGCGTTACGTACCGGCGTTGCAGCCTGTGACCACGCAGGCGCTGCTGACCCATACCCCGCATGGACAGGAAGCAGGTTTCCACCTGATCACGGGAGGCTTCGGGGCCTTTGGGCAAGTAATGCTGCGTTGGTATTTCGATCAGGGCGAGCGCCGTTTCCTGTTGCTGGGGCGCAAGCCGGCGAGCCAGCAGGCCATGGAGGCCATGGAGGCATTGTGTAGCCAAGGCGCGACGATCATCGTCGAACGGCTCGATGTCGCCGACGCCGCCCGCCTGGACGCGACGATCGAGCGTGCCGCCCGGCAACTCGGGCCGCTGACCTGCATCAGTCACGCGGCGGGCGTGCTGCACTCAGGGGCGCTCGAGGGGATGACCCTGGCCGGTTTTCTCGACGGCGTACGCGCCAAGCGCGAGGGCGCCTGGAACCTGCATCAGACCAGCTTGCGGTGGCCGGTACGTCGCTTCCTGCTGGTGTCGTCCGTCTCGAGCCTGTTCGGGTTTCCCGGCCATGCGGCCTACGCCAGCGGCAATGCCTACCTCGATGGCCTGGCCGATTACCGCTTGAGCCAGGGGTTGCCCGCCATCAGCGCAAGGTTCGGCCCATTCGCTGACGAAGGGCTGCTGGTTCGGGGGGGCGCTGCGCAGGTGTTCGAGCACTTGCCAGCGATCGCCATGCGCGAGGCCTTGCAGTGCCTGGAGCAATGGCCCGAGGGCCATGGCCACCCGCTGATCATGTGCTATCGCGGCCCGGCGGCATTGGCGAGTGACCTGCCAGCCTTGGCGGTGCGCGATGACGTGCTGGCCAATACGGCGGACCGGCACGGGCAGTTGTGCGCCATCGTTAGTCGTTTCGTGGCGTCGCTGCTACAGGTGCCGCTTGAGCGGATCCCGGCGAACGCGCCGCTGAGCGAACTGGGGGTCAGCTCGCTGCTGGGCGTGGAAATACGTAATCGCTTGCAAACCGAGTTGCAGGTGCGCATGCCTGCCACGGTGCTGTGGAACTACCCGACCATCACGGCCCTGGCCTGCTACCTCGAATCGTTGCTGTGGCCCACGGAGGGCGGAGGGCTCGGCGAGGCCGAGCCGATCACGGAGCCTGACGAGGATGACGATGCGTTGATGGCGGAGCTACTCAGGGAGCTGGCCACGATCAAGGACAAATTCAGCGAGGACATGAAATGACACAAGGATCCGCCAAAACCGAAACGGCATCGGCATTGCAGCAGGCGTTGGCGAGTGTCCGCCAGCTCAAGGCGGTACTGCAACGCAACGAAGAACCCATCGCCATCATTGGTGCGGCCTGCCGCTTGCCTGGGGCCGACTCGCTGGAGGCGTACTGGTCGCTGTTGACGCAACAGCGCGATGCGATCGAGGAGGTGCCTGCATCGCGCTGGAGCAACGCGCGGTACTACGACCCCGATCCGATGGCCGTGGGCAAGCTCGCCACCCGCTGGGCCGGGGTGATCGATGAGCGGGCGTTCGATGCCGCCTTCTTCGGTATCAGCGACACCGAGGCCGCGCACATGGATGCC
The DNA here is from genome assembly GCF_042956345.1 of Pseudomonas sp. NPDC008258. Classification (NCBI taxonomy): domain Bacteria; kingdom Pseudomonadati; phylum Pseudomonadota; class Gammaproteobacteria; order Pseudomonadales; family Pseudomonadaceae; genus Pseudomonas; species Pseudomonas sp. NPDC008258. The sequence goes on along the minus strand of NZ_JBIBGE010000026.1, from coordinate 91,662 downwards.
CAGCAGCGGATCTTCCTCGAGGTCGCCTGGGAGGCGCTGGTCAATGCCGGGCAGACCCGTGAGCGGTTGCGCGGCAGCCAGACGGGCGTCTATGTCGGGGCGGTCAATTACAACGATGGGTATGCGCGTCGGCTGTTCGACGACATCGAACGGGTCAACGCCTTCAGTGGGCCCGGGGTCTCCAACAGTGTGCTGGCGGGGCGCCTGGCTTATCTGTTCGATCTCAAAGGCCCCTGCCTTGCGATCGACACCGCCTGCTCGTCGTCGTTGGTCGCGGTTCACCAAGCGTGCCAGAGCCTGCGCAACGGCGAGTGCGAACAGGCCGTCGCTGGCGGGGTGAACCTTGTCCTGAGCCCTGAATTCACCGTGGCGACTTCGCGCATGGGGTTGATGGCGGCTGATGGGCGCTGCAAACCGTTCGACGAGCGTGCCGACGGTATCGTGCGCAGTGATGGTTGTGGGGTGATAGTGCTCAAACGGCTGAGCGATGCGACCCGCGACGGTGATCGAGTGCTGGCGTTGATCCAAGCTTCGGCTGTCAACCAGGATGGCCGCACCAACGGCATGACCGCACCCAACGGTCTGGCCCAGGAGGCCCTGCTGCGTGGCGTGCTCGCCCGGGCCGGCATCAGCGCCGACAGCCTGGGCTATGTGGAGGCGCATGGCACGGGCACTAAGCTGGGCGATCCGATCGAGGTGGCGGCCTTGGCCAAGGTGCTGGGCACTCGGCGAGAATCGCCCCCGTGCCTGATCGGTTCGGTCAAAGGCAATATCGGCCACTGCGAAGCGGCTGCGGGTATCGCCTCGTTGATCAAGACCGTCCTGTGCCTGCAGCATCGAAGCGTGCCGGGCCTTGCCGACCTCAGGTCGCTCAACCAGCATATCGACGCGCACACCACCCTGGCGTTTCCCCGCACCAACCTGGCCTGGCCGGATGCCGGTGGCGAGCCGTTGTACGGACTTGTCAGCTCCTTCGGCTGGTCGGGCACCAATGCCCAGGTGATCCTCGCCAGGGCCGCTCAGGGCGAAGCGAAGATGCCTGACCCTTTGTTCAGGCTTGCCGCACAGACCCGCGATGGCCTGCGCGATGAGGTGTCGCGCGCTTGCGCGGCGCTCGCCGCGCTGCCTGGCGATCAGCGGGTCGAGCCGAACTCGCCCGGCGCGACAGGGCCGTTTCGCAAGGCGTTCGTGACCAGCACGGCCGGTGCAGTGGCCAACGACATGCGCACATGGTTGGCACAGGACGGCCAGGCCCATGGGCCGGGCGAAAAGCTGGCGTTCGTGTTTTCCGGCCAGGGCAGCCAGTGGCCAGGGATGGTCGACCAATTGCTGGCGCAGGACACATCGTTCCGACGCAGCCTGCAACAGAGCGAGGCAATCATGCAACGCTTGGCTGGGTGGTCGTTGCTCGGTGCGATCGCCGCCCGCAGCGATACCGACCTTGCGCTCACCCAATGGGCGCAACCCTGCGTCGTGGCGATTCAACTGGCGTTGTTCGACATGCTGATCAGCTGGGGCGTGAAGCCTGCGGCAGTCAGCGGGCACAGCATCGGTGAACTTTCCGCCGCCTGCTGCGCCGGCATACTGGGCCGTGAGCAGACATTGCAGGCGGCCCTGGCCCGGGGACGCTGCATGGCCGTGCTGCACGGGCAAGGCAGCATGCATGCGCTTCTGGCGCCGTCGGAAACGGTCGAACGTATCGTGCACCAGTCCCCAGATGTCTCCATCAGCGCCTGCAACAGCCCCGGCGCCAGCATCGTTTCGGTTGCGGCGGCGTCGTTGGCCCGGTTCCAGGCGTGTTGCGCCACCGCCGGTGTCGAGCCGGTCATGGTCAATGAGCATTATCCCTTCCATTGCAGCCAGCTCGAACCGCTGGCCCAGGACCTGCAGGAAGCGTTCGCCCACCTGCGCCACGCCCAGGGCATGGTGCCATTCGTTTCGACCAGTCATGGTGACGAGGAGGCGCCACTGCCACGGGATGCCGGCTACTGGGTGCGCAATGCCCTGCGCCCCGTGCGTTTCGACCTCGCCGTGGCACGGCTGGCGGACCTGGGTTGTGACACGTTCATCGAGCTGGGGCCTCATGCGTCACTGGTCCAGCATATCCAGCGCTGCCTGGGCGCTTCGCGGCCCGGCCTGCGGGCCATGGCGGTGCTCAATCGGCACAAGCCGTTGCAACAATCGCTGAACGGCCTGCTCGCCGGCCTCTACGAGGCGGGACAGACGCTGGGCGTCGCGCTCGATCCCACGCCGCGGCGGCACACCTGGCAGCACGCCACCTACGAGCTGCCTCCATTGGTGAGCGAGGCGCCGCCTTTGCCGCTGGGCCTCGCCGGCACGCGGGTGAGCGATGGCGCGAAGGCCAAGCTGTTCGAGGCCAGTTGGCCAGGCACCGGGCTGCTGGCTGACCACCGTATGTTCGACCGCGTCGTGGTGCCTGGAGCGATGCACCTGAGTGCGTTGGTCACCCAGGCGTTGCGGGGCCTGCACATGCCTGCGGTGTGTATCCGTGACGTGCGCTTCCTGCGGCCGTTGCTCATGGCCCTTGGCGAGCGTCGCGAAGTGGCCATCGAGTGGGCCTGTACCTCACAGCAAGGCAAGTACCAGGTAGGCGTCGCCGCGGCGAACGAGGGCATTCCCCAAGCGTTGTCCATCGCGGTGGTGCAGGCCATGCCGTCGTCGCCTCAAGTGGCGGATGAACCGCCGCCAGCACCTGGCGCCGACGCCCGGCAACTGGACTGTGTGGCGTTCTACACCCAGGCCTATGCCAGGGGTTTGCAACTGGGGCCGTTGTTCCAGCGGATCGAGTCGATGTGGCTCGACAGTCGCGCGCAGCTCATGCAAGTGCGCCTGCTCGCCAGTAGCGACATGGCGCAGGACCAAGGGCTGGTGCTCGACCCCGGCGTGCTCGATGCCTGTTTCCAGGCGCTGTTTGCCGGCTACTGGCAGCAATGCCCGGAAATGGATCTCTATATTCCCCTGGCGGTTGAGGAACTGACGCTCGCTCACGCCGTGCGCGGTGAACTGCGCGCGACGATCCGCCTGACCACGGCAGCCTTTGATCAACACAGCCAGATCCTCCAAGGCGACATCGAATTGCACGACGATCAGGGGCGGTGGGTGGGAGCGTTGCGCAATGTCCAGCTCAAGCGCGCCCAGCGCGAGGCGTTGCTCAACAGCGAATCGGGCGGCGTCACCCAGGTGTGTGGGTTCACCTGGCGTGAAATGCCACCAGCGCAGCTGACGCCGGTCGCCCCATGCACGGTGGTGCTGGGCAATGATCCATTGGCGAGCCTGCTGGCCGCCAGGCTCGAACAGTCCGCTCACCCCGCTGCACGTATGGCCGGCGCGCCTGGACAATGGGTGGATACCGGCGGACAAGGGCGCGAAGCCACGGCGGATTGGTCGGTGGCGATCAGCGAGCGCCTGGAGCAGTTGCGCCGTCTGTGCGGGCAAATCGAGGACGCGGGGGTGAGCGAAGCGCGCCTCTGCGTGGTGACACGGGGCGCCCATGAGCCGTCGGCGGGCGACAACTACCTGCTCGGAGCGGCGACGCTTGCCATGCTGAGGGTGATTGCCAACGAGTATCCGGCGATTCGCTGCCAGGCGATCGACTTGCCCGCGGCGTGGCCACCGTCGCCAACCGACCTTGATGTGCTGCTGGGGTTGCTGGGCGGTGCGCCTGGCGCTGGGTTGCTGCGGGTGGATGACGGACGTGTGTTCGAGCAAGCCCTGGAGCCCCTGCCATACGCCCCTGAAGAGGCGATGACGGTCCGAGCGGACAGCCGTTACCTGATTACCGGTGGCTTTGGCGACACCGGGCAGGCGTTGTGCCGAGGCCTGATCGCACGTGGCGCGCGACAGATCACGCTGATGGGGCGCAGCCGACCGTCGCCGGCCTTGGTCGAAGAGGCCAGGAGCCTGAGCCAGCAGGGCCTTGATGTGCACCTGTTCCAGGGCGATGTGGCCAGCACCGCCGATGTCGCGGCGCTGATGCGTCAAGTGGCGCGTCGAGGGCAGCCGCTGGCGGGGTTACTGCACCTGGCGGGCGTGGTCGAGGACGCCCTCCTGGCGCGCCTGGATGCGCAAGCGGTCAGCCGTGTGCTGGCGCCCAAGGTTATCGGCACGGTCAATTTGCACCACGCCCTTCAAGGGCAGCCGTTGCAGTGGTTCGTGACCTTTGCGTCGCTGTCGGCGTGCATCGGCCTGGCTGGGCAGTGCGCCTATGCGGCGGCCAACGGTTTCGCCCAGGCCTTCATGGCCCAGCGCACGGCCATGGGCCTGGCCGGCCAGGCCATTGCCTGGGGGCCGTGGGCCGCGGGCATGACCGCGCGCCTTGCGGCGGACCATCAACAACGCTTGCAGGCCATGGGACTGGGGCAGGTGCCGCTCGAGGAGGTGGTGCGTTGGACCCTGGATTGTGCTGGGCTGGATGCCCATCCGAGCGTGATGGTCGCCCAGGCATCGCCGGGTGTTCTGCGCCAGCGGGTGGGCCTGCGCGGCCCGCACGTTGCGGTTGTGCAGGCCGAACCGCTGGGTGAAGCGGTGGCCTTGCAGGGTAGCCATGAGCAGCAGCATGCCGCGATGACCGTCTTGGTGATCGAAGAACTGGGCAAGGCCACTCGCAACGTGGCACTGACCAGCGACACCACGCTGGCTGGGCTTGGCCTGGACTCGCTCGGCGCGGTCGCCATTGTCCAGCGTATCCGCGAGCGCACCGGCAAGTCGCTGCCGATCACCGCGTTCTTCGACAGCCCGACACTGCAGGACGTGGTGGCCAAGCTGCTGCCTCAAGCCTGATTCGAACACGGCCCATTACAAGGAGTTGGTACCGTTCATGGATACATCGCAAACCCTGGAGACGCGGCTGACGGCCCAAGAGCATGCGCAGTGGCTGATGGCCGAGGTGCAACCGGACGACACGCGCTACAACATCGGGCTGGCCACGGCCATCACCGGTTTCCTCGACCTGGAGGCACTGCGCTTCGCCTGGCAGAGGCTGGTGGCCGGGCACGACATCCTGCGCACGACCTATGACGGCGGTCGCAGTGGCCCGACGGCCGTTTGCCACGCCGAGCTGGACGTGCCGGTCGCGTTCATCGATGGGCAGGGCCTGGACGATCGCGCCATCAAGGCGCGGATCGACAGCTGGTTCGCCACCCCCTTCGAACTGCGCCAGGGGCCCTGCCTGCGCCTGGGCTGCTTCGCCCGGGGGGCGCAAGCTCATGTCCTGGTGCTATGCGCGCACCACGTCATCGCCGACTTCACCTCCCTTGGCCTGATCCTCGATGAACTGGAATCGCTCTACCTGGACGAAACCGGCAGTGATGTCGAGCATTGGCGCGACACGTCCGTGCCGTTCGCCGAGTACCGTCGCCGTGCTCATGGAACCGGCGATTCTTCCATGGATTGCGAGCAAACCTACTGGCATCGGTACCTGGGCCAGGTACCGGCGCCCCTCGACTGGCCGAACCACTGGCGACAGGGGATCGCGGCAGGCGACAGCCACTACCTGGAGGTCGACGGTGAGCGCTTGCGTGGCCTCAGGCGCGTGGCCGAAGAACGGCAGGCGTCGCTGTATGCGGTGATCCTGGCAACCTGGGCCACGGCGGTGGCCAGGGCCTGCGCCCAGGATGAGGTCGTGGTCGGCATGCCCATGTCGATGCGCGACACGACATTCGCCCACACCCTTGGCAGCTTGTTCAACGTGTTGCCCTTGCGCGTGCGCCCAGCGGGGTCATGGCATGACCTGGTCGGCGCCATCCGCGCAGACCTGCATGCGGCACTGGACAATCGGGGGTTCGACCTGGCTGCGGTAGTGGATGCCCTGGGGGTGCCACGCCCCGAAGGGCGCAATCCGTTGTTCCAGACCACCGTCAACCTGCTGGGTCGGGTGGAACATTCGCGCTGGTTGGCATTGCAGATGGCAGGGCCGCAGGCGGGTGCCCAATGGGCCGGGTTGCGTATCGCCCCCTGGCCATTGGCGCAACAGCAGGGCCAGGTGGATATCGCGCTGGAGTTGGTAGAGGCACACGATAGCCTGCGTTGCGTCATCAAAGGTGACTCGCGGAGTTTTTCCACCACAGGCCTGGAGCGTTTCGCAGCGCACTGGCTGGGTGTCGTCGATGCGTTGCTAGGTGAGCAGGCGGTGTGCGGCGATGCGCATAACATCGCCTGGCAGAGCGACTACAATCATGTCCCCGGGCCGTTGAACGGCGAGCCGGTCCAGGGGGCGCGCCAACCCTCCTTGGTGGCCTGGTTCGATGCCCATGCCGCCCGCGATCCGCAGGCTGCGGCGCTGCGAGAGCAGGACAGCGAGCTGGATTATCGCACCGTACAGGCGCGCAGCGTGCGCTTGGCCCGGCAGTTGGCTGAGTTCGGCGTGACGCCCGGTGATCGGGTCGGCGTGCTGCTGGCGCCCGGCATCGAGGCGGTGGTGGCGATGCTTGCGGCCATGCGCGCTGGGGCCGCCTATGTTCCGCTGGATCCGAACCTGCCGCCCGAGCGCCTGGCCGTGATCGTCCGGCAGTCGGCGATCAACCTGGTGGTCGCCGAGGGGCCATTGCCCTGGCGAGATGAGCATGGCGTTCGCTGCTGCCCGGTTGCAGGCCCAGGTCTTGAGCATGTTCAGGGGTCTTTGTTCGACCTGAGTGCGCCCGGCACCTGCGCCTACAGCGTGTTCACTTCCGGTTCCACCGGCCAGCCCAAGGGGATCGATGTGGCGCAGCACAACGTGGTGGCGCTGCTCGACGCCATGTACACGACACTGCAGATGCCGGAGGGTCTGGTATGGAGCTGGTCGCACGCGGCCAGCTTCGATCTTTCCGTCTGGGAAATCTGGGGGGCGCTGTGCTCAGGCGGGTGCCTGCTGGTGATCCCGCAGGCGGTGCGCTCGCGTGCGGACCAACTGCTCGAGTGGCTGGTCCGGCACCAGGTCGATGTGATCACCCAGACACCTTCCGGGCTGCGGCAGTTGTCGGCTGACTTGCCCAGGCATTCGGCGCAGCTCGTCGCCCGGCATTGGATCGTCTGCGGGGAGGCGCTGCCCGGTGCGACCGCCCAGTGTTTTCTGAGCGAGCGCTGGGCGCTGTGGAACCTTTATGGGCCGGCGGAAACCACAGTGTTCGCCACTATCGAACACGTTACCCCTGCGCTGGCGCAGGAGGTGATCGTGCCGATCGGCCGGCCACTGCCTTTTGCAACGCTCTATTTGCTCAACGACGAGGCGTGCCCCGCCATGGGAGGGTTGGGCGAAATCGTGATCGGTGGGGCGGGGGTGTCACTGGGTTATGTTGGCTTGGCCCAGCAGAACCGCGAGCGCTTCATCGTCGACCCCTACCGTGGGGATGCCATCGCCTATCGCACCGGCGACCTGGGCTACTGGGATGGTGAACGGCTGCGTTTTGCGGGGCGTCGCGACGAGCAAGTGAAGTTCAACGGCTATCGCATCGAGCTTGGCGAGCTCGAGTGCTGCCTGGAAACGCACGCTCAAGTCCGTCAGGCGGCGGCGCTGTTGGAAGATGTCGCGGGGCATGCGCGACTGGTTGTGCTCGTGCAGTGTCATGACACGGTTACCGCCTTCGACGAGAACGCCTTGCGCGAGCACCTGCGGCGAGGGCTGCCGGCCTACATGCAGCCTACGCGGTTGCTGGCAGTGGCGGACCTGCCGCTGAACCGTCACGCCAAGCTCGATCGCAAGGCTGTCGGCGTAATGTTCGAGGCCATGAACGCGGTGCCAGCGCAATCCTCGGCGGACAGTGACGACTGGCGCGAACGGGTCCGGACGATCTGGGCCCAGGTACTCGGACGTAGCCAGGTGGGGTTGGACGATGCGTTCTTCGACCTGGGCGGCAACTCGATGGCGTTGCTGCAAGTGCATGGCCGCTTGCAACAGTGGCCCGAGGGGCGGCAACTGCGCCCCTCGGACCTGTTCCGCTGGGTGACGCCAAGAATGTTGGCCGAGGCGCTGCAAGCGCAGGACCGCCTGGCCAGCGCGCCGGTTCTCGAGCCTGAGCGGCGGCGCGATACCTTGATGCGGCGCAGGCAGCGGCCCGGGATGCAGGTCGCCGAAGGAGGCCACCATGAATGATCAAGCCATTGCCATCATCGGCATGAGTTGCCGGTTGCCGGCCGCGCAGGATCCTCGCCAGCTGTGGCGCAACCTGGTGCAAGGCAAGGTCTGCTCCACCCGGTACGATTCGGCGCAACTGCGACGCATGGGGTTGAGTGCCGCGGTGATCGATGACCCCGCCTTCGTGCCGGTCGACGCACGGCTTGCCGATGCCGCGCAGTTCGACCCTGAATGCTTCGCCATGACCCAACGCGAAGCCGAGCTGCTCGACCCGCAGCATCGTCTGTTGCTCGAGTGTGCCTGGGAGTTGACGCAGACCGCCGGGCTGGGCAACCCGCTGCGGCGCCCGCGAATCGGGCTGTTCGCCGGGTGCTCGATGAACACCTATCAGCTCAATGTGATCGGCGGGGAATGTGACCTGATGTCCGCCGCCGGCACTGAACGCATGCTGGCCAACGACAAGGACTACATGACGGCTCGGGTGTCCTACAAGCTAGGGTTGGAGGGGCCGAGCATGAGTGTGCAGACGGGCTGCTCCTCTTCACTGAGCGCCCTGCACCTGGCGGTCAACAGCCTGTTGCTGGGGGAGTGCGAGGTCGCGTTCGCCGGGGGCGTTTCGTTTCATGCCCTGGCGCGCCCGGGCTACTTCTACCAGTCGGGCCTGATGTTTTCGCGCGATGGCAGCTGTCGGCCATTCGATGCCCAGGCCAGCGGCACGTTCTTCGGTGATGGCGTCGGCCTGGTGGCGCTGCGGCCGTTGGAGGACGCCCTTTCGGCTGGCGACAGCATTCAAGCGGTCATCCTGGGCTCGGCGGCCAACAACGACGGTGCCGGGCGCGCGGGTTTCACCGCGCCAGGCATGGAGGGCCAGCGGCAGTTGATCCTTCAGGCCATGGCCCTGGCCCAGGTCGAGGCACACATGATCGGCATGGTGGAGGCCCACGGTACCGGGACTATGCTCGGCGACCCGGTCGAGTTCGATGCCCTGTGCCGCGCTTTCGCCCAGCACACGGACCGTCGAGGATTTTGCGCGCTGGGTTCGGTGAAGGCCAACCTCGGCCACCTGGCTGCCGCGGCAGGTTTTGCCGGGCTTGCCAGGGCCGTGCTGTGTCTGCGCAATAGCTGTATCGCGCCACACCCGACCTTCACGCGTGCCAACCCGGCATGCGATTTCGAGCGCAGCCCGTTCCTGATAAATACCCAGCCGAAGGACTGGCAACCGGGCCAGGTGCGCAGGGCCGGTGTCAGTTCGTTCGGCGCAGGTGGCAGCAATGTGCACATGGTGCTCGAGCAGGCGCCCGTGCGGCCCGTCCAGGTGGCCCTGGGGTTGCCACAGGCGATCCTGCTCAGCGGGCGTGACCAGCAGGATGTGCAGGCCCTGGCCGCTGCACTGGGCGAACGGGTTGGCCAGGCGTCGGACCTTCACCTCGAGCACGTCGCCGATGGACTGGCGGAGGGCCGTGCCAGCCTGCCCTGGCGAGCGGCACTGCATGTCGACGACCTCGAGCAACTGAGCCACGCCCTGCGCGCGCGTGAGTTCACCGTGGCCAAGGTCGAAGCCGAGCCCCGTGCGCTGCGTGTGGTGGTCAATCATGCGTTGTCGCTGGCACTTTCCCATGAGCCTGGCTATCAGCGTTGCCTGCAGCAATTGCAGGGCGAGGCAGGCGTGCAGGGTGACCAGCTTGAACGCGAAGTGCCAGCGCGGGCGCTGACCGGCTTTCTTGAACGCTTGCTGCCGGGGCACGCGCTGGCCTTTGCGTTCGCGCCGCAAGAGGCGCCCCTCGTGGCGGGCATGTCCGTTGCCGCTGCTTCGCGGCAGGCGGCGATGGTGCTGGACCTGGAGGCGTGCGGGTCGCCATTGCGGGCCTGGCTGGGCCGCTTCTGGGCGATGGGCGGGCAGGTGGACTGGGCGGTGCTCAGAGGGGGGCGGCAGGTGACGCACCGTGAGCTGCCATTCGCGCCGCTGCGGCGCAGGCAGTGCTGGTACACGCAACCGGTCCTTGACGCGGCACAGCGTGCCCCCGAGGTCTATGTGGAGCAGTGGCGGCGTCAGGGGCGTTTGCAGGGGTTCGCCCTTGGCGGGGCTGGCGATACCGTGCAGTTGCTCGGCGTGGCGCCGGGCATGCGTGGGCCTCTGTGCGAGGCACTGCGGTGGCGAGGGGTGCAAGCCTTGGCCGAAGGGCAGGCCGGACAAGGGGGCGAACGGCTTGTCTGGTTGTGGGAGAGCCGGGCACCGTCGATGGATGACCCGAGCCTGGCCTGGCGCTTGTGCGAACAGGTCAGGCAATTGATCGAGCAAGGCCACCAGGCCGTGGAGCTGGTATTGGTCGGGGCGGGTTTCGCCGATCCCCTGGCTGTCGCTGAGGTGCGCGTCGGCCCCGCCGCTGCGCTGGCGTGTGTCACGGCCATCGGGCATGAACATCCCGCTGTGAAGATCAGGGTCATCGATGTCCCCCCGGCATTGACCGATGACCCCGAACAGGCCGGTGCCCTGGCCGAGGTGCTGGCGCGAGCTGGCTCGTTGCCGATGCTCTGCGCGTTGCGCTCAGGGCAGGTGTGGACGCGGGGCCATGAGGTGATGGCGAATACCCTCGACGCGCCGACGTTCGCCCAGCCATTGGTCTGCCTGGTCACCGGCGGACTCGGTACGGTGGGTTTTGGCATGGCCAGCTACCTGGCGCGGCGTCACGGTGCCGATTTGGTGTTGGTGCAACGCCCGCAAAGCAACGATGGCGAACGTCGCCGGACTCGCCAGCAGCGCCTGGCGGCCCTGCGTGAACTGGGCGTGCGTGTGGAGGTGATCGACGCCGACATCACCGACCGTGAGGCACTGTTCGCCGCGCTCGACCGCTTGCAGGCGGACGGTATCGAGCCCAATGCCTTCGTGCATGCGGCCGGGCTGTCGGGCAACAGCACGCAGCAATGGCTGATGCGTTCGACGGTCGAGCAGTGGCAGGTGTTGATGGCTGCCAAGTGGCAGGGCGCGTGTTCATTGCATGCGTGGTTCGCTGAGCGCCCCCTGCGTTTTGGCTGCTATGTCTCTTCGTTGGCGGTGCTGGCCGGTGGTCTTGGCCTGGGCCCCTATGCCGCAGCGAATGAAGCCTGTGCCTTCTGGAGTGGGCGCGGGGCCGGGCACTCAAACTATTTCGCCATCGACTGGGATGGATGGGAGGGCTGGGAGCACAACGAAGGTTTCCGGTATGGCGCAAGTCGCAGCGCCGGCCTGGTGGCCGAGGAAGTCGATCGCCTGCTGGATGCGATCTTCGCCGCGCTGCCACGTCACCGCCGGTTCGTCGTTTCCAGCACCCCGTTGGCCGCTCGACTGGCCGCGGCGCCAGCCTCGCACACGCCAGCTCTCGCGGGCGCGGCGAGTACCGCGCAACGCCAGGGGCCGTCGGCGATGACAGCCCTGTGGCAGCAGGTGCTGCGCTGCCAGGTCAGTGACGATGCGAACTTCTTCGATCTGGGAGGGGACTCGCTGGTCGGCGCTGAATTGATCCGACAGGTCAATCTGCTGTTTGGCGTGAGCCTGTCAATGGTCGATCTGTTCGAGTTCGCCAGTGCGCGTGCACTGGCCGAGCGGGTGAAAGCACAGTTACCTGATGTGAGCAAGGAGGAAGAGGACGATGCAGGCCATCATCAACAACGCCGATGAGATTGCCGTGGTCAGCCTGGCGGGACGTTTTCCCGGAGCTGCAGACTGCGATGCACTGTGGCGAGCGATCCAGGATGCCCAGGAGCTGGTAGCCACCTATGACCCGGGGTGTGGGCCGGTGCCTGCCGGCGAAGGCCAGGTGCTGGTCCCGCGGGGGGCATTTCTCGAGGCGCCGGAGCAGTTCGACCATGGCGCATTTCGATTTACCCCGCGTGAGGCTTCGCGCATGGACCCGCAGCAACGTCAATGCCTGGTGCTGTGCCAGGCGGCGTTGCTGGGCGCGGGTTATCGCACGGGGCGCGAGGCTGGCCATTGTGGGGTGTTCGTCGGCACGCGGGCCGATACCTGGCATGACCTTCAGCGGCTCGAAGATCAAAGCCCCTCCGACGCGATGCTCACCCTTGGTGGCCGCAGCAGCGACGCCATGGCCACACGTGTGGCCTACAAGCTCGATTGCACCGGGCCTGCGATCAATGTGGCGAATTTTTGCTCGGGCTCGTTGGTGGCAGTGCACCTGGCCTGCGCCAGCCTGAGGGCCGGCGAGTGCGACCTGGCGCTGGCCGGCGGTGTGTGCGTGCGCTACCCGGCGCACGTCGGCTACCTGCACCACGAAGGCGGCATTCTTTCCCGGTCGGGCCGGGTGAGGGCATTCGACCAGCGTGCCGATGGCACCTTGTTCGCCGATGCCGCAGCCTTCGTCGGCCTGCGCCGCCTGGCTGATGCCCGGCGCGACGGCAACCCGGTGCTGGCGTTGATCAAGGGCTCGGCGGTCAATAACGATGGCCTGGAGAAGGCGGGTTACAGCGCGCCGAACGTGAAGGCCCAAGAGCGGGTCATTCGCGAGGCGATGCGCCGCGCGGGCGTGCAACCCGAGCATATCGGCCTGCTCGAGGCTCACGGCACCGGCACGCCGGTGGGTGACGCCGTGGAGCTGCGGGCGTTGTCGAGAATCTTCGAGGGTTCGCCCCCGCGCAGCTGCGCGCTTGGGTCGGTCAAGGCGACGCTGGGGCACGCGGACTGCGCCTCAGGCATCGTCGGCTTGATCAAAGCCATTCAGGCCGTGCGCTGGGGCGTCCTGCCCGCGACCCTCAACTGCGAGCAACCTTGCAGCGAGTTGCGCGACCCATCGTCGCCCTTCGACGTGAGCGGCAGGAGTCGACAGTGGCAGCGGGCCGTGCATGAGCGTCTGGCTGGCGTCAGTTCGTTCGGCATCGGCGGAACCAACGCGCACGTCATCGTTGGCGGCGCAGCGGGCGTGGCATGAACAGACACGCTGATTGATAGTCAAGGAGGGAAATACCCATGCAAACCGTGCAATCCAGGGAACAGGAACTGATCGAGGTGTTTGCCGAGGCCTTTGGCCTACCGGCCCGCTCGGTCGATATCGATGCGACGCTCACCGAGATGGGGGCCGACTCGCTGCAGTTGTTCGAAGTGTTGGCGCCGATCCAGCGCCAGTTCGGCGTCAAGCTGTCGGTACGGCAGTTCTTCTCCGAGCTGCAAACCATCCGTCAGTTATGCGAGTACTTGCAGTCGCAGTCGGGCTTGTCAGTCCAGCAGGTTGCGGACGAGCGCCCGGAGGGGGCGTTCAAATGGATGCGTCGTGGTTCGGACCCGGTCGAGTCGGATGTCAGGCGCCGCTACCTGGCGAACTTCATCCCGCGTTATACCCAGCGCACCGAAATGTCCAAGGCCCATGCCACGGCTGTTCGCCAGCGAATCGCCGACAGCCGCTCGGGCATCGGCTTCAAGGGTTCGGTCAAGGAGCTGCTCTACCCGCTGGTGTGCACTGAGTACGAGGGCGTCAGGGTGCGCGATCTCGATGGCAATGACTACATCGACATGACCATGGGCTTCGGTACCCATCTGTTCGGGCATGCCCCGACCTTCGTCCGCCAGGCGCTGGAGTGCCAGCTTGAACAGGGCTTTGGCCTGGGCGCGCGCAACGCGACGGCACTGCAGGTGGCCGAGTTGTTGTGCGAGGTCACGGGCATGGACCGAGTGGCCTTTGTCAACAGCGGCACCGAGGCGATCATGAATGCCGTGCGCGCCGCGCGGGCGGCGACTGGGCGCAACCACGTGGTGATGTTCTCCAGCAGCTATCACGGGCATTGGGATGCGGTACTGGCCAGCGCCGACCCATCGCGCGCGGGCGCGACCAGCCCGGTCTCGATCGGTATCCCCGCAGGCATGGTGGAGGATGTATCGGTATTCGAATTCGGCTCGCAGGCGGCGCTCGATTTTCTTGCCAGCCATGGCCAGCAGGTCGCCGCGGTGTTGATAGAGCCAGTGCCGACCCGCGACCCGGGCCTCGCCGACCCAGCCTATCTGCGCGCCCTGCGCGACGCATCCCGCGCCGTGGGCGCCTTGCTGATTTTCGACGAGATCGTCACTGGGTTTCGCGCGCACCCTGCGGGGGTGCAAGGGCTGTTCGACATCAATGCAGACATCGTCACCTACGGCAAGACCATCGGTGGAGGCATGCCGCTTGGCGTGGTCGCCGGGCGTGGCAGCACGCTTGATGCCATCGATGGTGGACCCTGGCAGTACGGGGACGACAGCTTCCCGGCGGTGGAGCCGACGTTCTTTGGCGGGACCTTCTTCCAGCACCCGTTGGCGATGGCCACCGCCAAGGCTTCGCTACTTGAGGTCAAGCGCCGCGGTGCGGCGTTCACCGAGGAACTCAACCTGCGGACACAGGTTTTCTCGGCGCGCTTGAACGACCTGTTCGCGACCTACCAGGTGGCCATCGAGGCGCGCAGTTTCTCGTCGTTCATGCGCCTGGTGCATCGCGACAACATGGACCTGCTCTATTACAACCTGCTGCTTCGCGGCGTCTACATCTGGGAGTGGCGCTGCTGGTTCCTCAGCGCCGCGCACCAGGACCGGCACCTGGACCAGGTGCACCAGGCATTCGTCGACAGCCTCGAAGAGCTGCGTGGTCAAGGCTTGATCTAACCCGGCGAGGGTGCCTTGCCGGGCACCCTCGATGGTTCATCCAGTACCTCAACAAGGAGTTTTCCCATGCCATTGCGCAACCTGAAAGTGTTTATTGGTGGCCCGATCCAGTTCGCCATCCGCCAAGAGGGTTTCCATCAGGAACTCAGGCAGACCATCGAGTTGGCGGTCGAGGCGGTCAGGGACCTCAACGGCCAGGTGCTGTCGGCTCACCTGGCCGAGAAGTTCGGTGTCGATACGCCAGCCTTCACCCCGGAAATGGTTTCGCGGCGTGATTTTGCCTGGATGCAGGAGTGCGATGTATTCATGCCTATCCTGCCGGTGCTGGCCAATGGCGAATTGTTGCGCACCGACGGCACGCACATCGAACTGGGTTGGGCTTCGGCGTTGCGTCGGCCGGTGTTGCTGGTCACCGAAATGCCGATCGTCGACAACGCCAGCCACCTGCTCAAGGGGCTGGAGCATGTGGGTACGGTTGCCCGACTCGATGTCCGTGATTTTCGCGCCAACCCTTGGCAGATCGGCGAGATCTTCCAGGGGCTGCTTGCCAGGCAACCTTGCGCGGTACAGGTGTGAGCGCCTGCCCACGTTCCACCTCTTCGATTCTTGTCACAGGGATGCAGTGATGAACATTGAACAACAACGCAGCGGCTACTCGGTGCTTGGCCTGCAATTGGCGTCGCCGCTTATCGTAGGTTCGGGGCTGCTGTCGGACCAGGCGCGGAACATCCGGCAGCTGATGGCGCGCGGGGCTGGGGCAGTGGTCACCAAGACCATTTTCCCGGGCTGCGAGAAGACCCATACCGAGCGGATCCATGCCATTGGTACCGGCATGCTGAACAACACCACCTACTCCAAGCGCTCGGTCGCCAACTGGCTGATATTGCTCGGCCAGTTCCAACGTGAGGGGCTGGCGATCATTGCCTCGATCCATGCCGCCACCCCTGCCGCGCTTGGCGAACTGGCCGCGCAGGTGGCACAAGCCAGCGATTGTCCACTGGAGTTGGGCATATCCTGCCTGCACGCGGAGGATGTTACCGAAGACACGCCCGAGCGTGTCGAGGCCTATGCACAGGCCGTTAGGCAAAGCACCGATGCGCCATTCGCGGTCAAGCTGGCCCTTGGCCAGGGCTTGCATGAGCGTGCCATGGCCGCACAGCGTGGCGGCGCATCGGCGCTGACCCTGAGCGACACCATCTCGGGTCTGGCGTTCGACCCTGAGTGCAGGGACGTAGTGCTGGGAGGGGTTTGCGGTTATTCGGGGGCGGGGATCAAGCCATTGGTGCTGGCCGCGATCTATGAACTGCGCCAGCGCGGTTTCGACTTGCCGATCATGGGCTGCGGAGGCGTGCAGAACGGTCGCGATGTGCGCGAGTACCAGCTGGCCGGCGCGCAGATGGCACAGGTGTATTCGGCGCTGCACCAGGACATGTTCGGCACGCTTGAACGCATCACCGATGAATATTTCGATCTCGATCCGGGAGCTACACGGAGGGTGGCAGGATGAGTGGGCTCAACATCGTGCGGTTCAGCGAGCTGACCAGCCAGGATGTGCGGCAGGCCGTGGAGGGCCAGGTGCTGGTGTGGCCGGTGGGCGGCATCGAGCAGCATGGGCCGCACCTGCCGCTTAATGTTGATGCGTTGATCCCCGAGGCATTCGCCGAGGCGCTGTGTGCCGACCGGCGGGCGATCATGCTGCCACTGCTGCCCATCTCCGTGCGTTCGCTGCCACAGAGTGGGGGAGGGTTGCAGTTTCCAGGTACGGTGTTCATCGAAGGGGATACCTTCATCGATTACCTGGAACAATCGCTTCGCAGCCTGGCCAGCCTGCCGTTCCGGCAGTTGGTGATCATTAACGGCCACTACGAAAATGAAGCGTTCGTTTTCGAGGCGCTCGACAAAGTGCGCGAGCGTGGGTTGCTTGGCCAGCGTTCGGTACTGGCGTTCAGTTGGTGGAGCCTGGTCGGCGAGCAATGGGTCGGCGAGCACTTGCCCGAGTTCCCGGGCTGGCATGCAGAGCATGCGGGAATCACGGAGACCAGCTTGATGCTGCACTTGCATCCTCATCTGGTGCGTACGCCGCGTCCAGATCATGAGCATCCGCCGCGCTGCGGAGTTTACCAGTTGCCACTTTCGCAAGGCGCATCGACTCAAGGGGTGTTGTCGAAAACCTCGGCGGCCAGCGCGGATATCGGCAGGCGCCTGTTCGAGCATGTGCGCCAGCAGATCAGTGGCTTGCTCGAAGAAGTCGATGGTTAAGGGATGAACTGGGCGCCGGCAGTGACTGCCGGCGCTTTTCAAGGCAGCAGCAGTGGTTGGCGTTGCGCCACGTGGAGCAGGTGATGCAGTTGTTCGAGAAACGCGGGCGAGGGGTGCTCGGTGAAAAAATGATCTCCGTCGACGCGGGTCATCTGAAACGCGCCGCAGGTGAGGTTTTTCCAAGGCAACATCATGCTGTAGTCGACGATGTGATCGTCGTGGGCATGAAATGCCCAGATCGGGCAGTTGACGCCAACGTTAGAATTGAATTGCCAGGTTCTACACAGGGTGAAGTCAGCCTGCAGGATGGGCAGGAACAGCGACGCCAGTTCAGGGTTTTTCAACGTGGCCAGGCAGGATGGGTTGAACTCGCCCAACCGCCTGATCGCGGCGCTCTGATCAATGTTGTCAATTTGCGGCAAATGTTTGCGGAATGCGGGGTGGGCCGTGGAACATATAACCAGGCATTCCGGTTGTAGCAAACTTTCGCGGCGCTTGAGCTCTTGTGCAAGTTGGAGCGCGAGCCAGCCGCCCATGCTGGTGCCTAATAATGCAAAGCGGCAGTCGCGAAAGCGATAAAGCTCGTTTATTATCAGGTCTATCAAAAGCGGCATATTGCTGATTAGTGGCAGGTTTATAAGTTGGCCGCGCCCGGGTAATCGGATAGGATGAACAACGATGTCATTGAGCGCCGGGGAGTTCCAGCGGTTGTAGAAATCGGCGCTGCCCCCCCGCAAAGGGAAAACACAGCAGATTGAGTTTGTCGGGATGGGCGGATTTTGAAAACAGCATGACACTGTCCTCCTCCTTGAATACGCAGTGATGTCAGGAGACTTCCACGTTGGATGTGCTTTCCACGAACGGTGGATCAAGCTGGTAGAGGCGTACCAGGCTCATACGCAGCGTCATGCTCTGCTTGAACTTACGATTGAGGTCGCTTGGCGACAAGTCGAGCAGTACACCCTCGTCGATCAAGCGGGCGACCTGGCCGCGGGAAAGGCAAAGCTTACGGGTGAGGATATTGATCAGGCGCACGGGAATGGCCTGTTCAAAGTCGAGGGTGATGATCACCTGTTCGGTGTCAGTGAGCGCGTACGGTGATGGCCCCTGTATCTCATAGGGTGGGGTCGGGCCGAGTTCGGCATGGTTGCGTTTCAACAAGCTGTAGTTGTAGGCGTAACGACGAACTTCATCAAGGTCATTGTGCAGAAAACGTTGATGAAGTTCAGGGTCGAGCTTGTTGGTGTTGATGCGGGCGTGGATGTCAATGTTCCACGTGTAGTCGCACTTCTCGCATTTGTAGATATTCCAGACATCAAGAGTTTTTTTCTGAGCGTTGACCCTGAACGTGCCGGCGGGTAGGAACAGTTTTTTGACTTCGCACGAAGGGCATCGCTTGGTAATTGGCTGATAGCCGAGCGGCTTTATCAACCAATTGATATGTCCATTTATCATTGGCTTGATCCTTTTAAAGTTGTCGACGGTACCTTAGCGCTTTGTGATTTTCTCGGCAAGGTAGCTTGAAAGGCAGGTGTGTACTAGATATTTCTATATGTCAGAAATGTCTTGCTTATTTGTAAGTTGTAGGTCTGGTGCTGGAGGTGTGCTATTTCAAAATGTTTCTTGACTAGCCGGAATAGCGAAAGGGGTAGGGGAAGGGGAAGAAAAATGGGGGTAGATGTATAATGCCAGTCAGTTAAGCTGACTGGCTTTTTTATTTTCGGGTGGGGTACTTTGCTGGTCGTTGCTTCACCGCTCTAGGAAGCCACCGGACCTTTCCTTTGACCGTTTTGCTCAATAGCCGCGCTTTAATCTCTAAGGTGGTGTTTCAGAGAGAGGGCTTTTGACAGGCGGCGCATAAAAAATCCGATGCTCGTTTCCAAGCATCGGATTTTGTGGCCTACAGGCTAAAGGTCAATGAGTCAGTCTTGACTGACTGGCATTAGGCCAGATGCCCCCTTACGGCTATTGGTTGGTATATATTTGGTCAAACACGCCACCATCATTGAAGTGGGTCTTCTGCACGGTGCGCCAGTCACCGAAGGTTTTCTCCACCGACAGGAAGTCCACTTTCGGGAACCGGTCGGTGTACTTGGCCAGCACGGTCGCATCGCGCGGGCGCAGGTAGTTCTGTGCGGCAATTTCCTGGGCCGCTGGCGACCACAGGTACTTCAGGTATTCCTCGGCCACGGCCTGGGTGCCTTTCTTGGCCACTACCTTGTCCACCACGCTTACCGGCGGCTCAGCTTCGGCCGACACGCTCGGGTAAACCACTTCGAACTGGTCGCGGCCGAACTCGCGGGCGATCATTTCGGCTTCGTTCTCGAAGGTAACCAGCACATCACCAATCTGGTTGGTCATGAACGTGGTGGTGGCTGCACGGCCACCGGTATCCAGCACCGGCGCCTGTTTGAACAGCTTGCCTACGAAGTCACGGGCCTTGGCCTCGTCACCGCCTTGCTTGAGCACATAGCCCCAGGCGGACAGGTAGGTGTAGCGGCCGTTACCCGAAGTCTTCGGGTTGGGCACGATCACCTGCACGCCGTCCTTGAGCAGGTCGGGCCAGTCTTTCAGGGCTTTCGGGTTGCCCTTGCGCACGATGAACACGGTGGCCGAGGTGAACGGCGCGCTGTTGTTGGGCAGGCGGCTCACCCAGTTGTCCGGCACCAGCTTGCCGTTGTCGGCCAGGGCGTTGATGTCGGTGGCCATGTTCATGGTGATCACGTCGGCCGGCAGGCCATCGATCACCGCACGCGCCTGCTTGCTGGAGCCGCCGAAGGACATCTGCACGTTGACCTTCTCTTTGTGCTCGGCTTCCCAGTGCTTCTGGAAGGCCGGGTTGTAGTCCTTGTAGAAGTCGCGCATCACGTCGTAGGAAACGTTGAGCAGGGTAGGGGCGGCCTGGGCGATGTTGCCCAAGGCCAGGCCTGCGGCGAGCAGCGAGGCGGTGAAGAGTTTTTTCACGTTGCTTCCTTGTTCTTGAAGGTTATTGGGGCAGATTGCCAGCGACTATAGCGGGTGGCTTGAAGCGGGTTAAAGAACAAAAAACACTTTGGTTATGCCGCTGCCTGCTCTGGCCCTTTCGCGGGTACAGGCAGCATCATTGCTTGGGAAACAACCCATTCCCGCACCGGGAACAGAACGCCGCCCCATGCTCATGGGTCTTCTTGTGGCAAGTCGGGCAATCATGCTGCAACTGCTCCCCGCGCATGGCATTGGCCAGTTCGGCGGTAAAGATGCCAGTCGGCACGGCGATGATCGAATAGCCGGTAATCATCACCAGTGACGACAGCACCTGCCCCAGCGGCGTCTTCGGCACGATATCGCCAAAGCCCACGGTGGTGAGGGTGACGATGGCCCAGTAGATACCCTTGGGGATGCTGGTAAAACCATGCTCCGGCCCTTCGATCACATACATCAAGGTGCCGAACACGGTTACCAGAGTCGATACCGTCACCAGAAACACGATGATCTTCTGCTTGCTGCCGCGCAGCGCCTCCATCAGGTAGTGGGCCTGCTTGAGGTAAGGGCTGAGCTTGAGCACACGGAAGATCCGCAGCATCCGTATCACGCGGATGATCAACAGGTACTGGGCGTCGCTGTAGTACAGCGCGATGATCCCGGGCACGATCGCCAGCAAGTCGACCAGGCCGTAGAAGCTGAAGGCATAGCGCAAAGGCTTGGGCGAGCAGTACAGGCGGGTGATGTATTCGGCCAGGAAGATCCCGGTGAAGCCCCATTCGATGCCTGCCAGCAGGCCGGCGTAGCTTTGGTGTACTTCGTCGATGCTGTCGAGAATCACCGTGACCAGGCTGGCGAGGATGATCAGCAGGAGGATCTTGTCGAAGCGCCTTCCAGCCACGGTGTCGGTCTGGAAGACGATGACATAAAGCCGCTCGCGCAGGCTTGCAGGGTTGTTCATTGGCTCGTTCCAAAATGCGATGGGCTGAGCCTAGGGGCTGCGTTTCAGCTGTGCAAGCGGCTGGCGTTGCGCTGCCTGGGTTGGGCCAGGTAGTTGCCCAGGTGCATGAGCCAGCAGGCAGTAACGAACGGCGCAGTCAGGCCGGCCACCGGCAACAGCTTGAACAATGGTTGCAGCAACAGGGCCAGGGCAATTGCCAGCAGTGTCACCCACGGCTTTTCACCTTGCCGGCTGAATGCCAATGCCGCCAGCGCAGCGTTGAAACCGTACAGGCCCAGCCAGGCGGCTTGCGCCTGGTGGGCGAGCAGTGCCACGCCGCCGCCGATGGCCGAACCGATCACCGCCCACAGTGCGGCATAAGGGTTGGCGATGAACATGCCGACAATAATCAGCAAACCAGCCAAGGGCTGATCGAGCAGGAAGATCTGGCCTACACCGCGCGCCAAGGCGTGCAGCGGATCGGCCTCGACGAAGCCGTTGGGCGAGGGGCTGGCGAACAGTAGCGCGGCCCAGCCCAGCAGCACGAACGGCGCGGTGTATGCGATCAGCAGCTTGCCGCCGCGCTTGCGCCACTGGTGGGTGATGATGCTGGACAGGCCGGCGGCGGCGATGATCAGCGGCGGCAGGATGGCCGACCAGGGCAGCACGGCGCTGATCAGGATGCCGATGAGCACCCCGTTGTAGCAGTACAGCCCGGCCTGGCGGTCGGCGCGGTCGTAGCCACGGGCTTGGGCGGTGATCAGGCCTGCCAGGGCGCCGAGCAGGGCGCCGCCGACCAGGTCGGGGGCGGTCAGCAGGATGGCCAGCAGGCAGCACAGGCCGCACAGGGGGTTGCGCAGCAGCAGCACCTGGCTGAAACCGTTGAGTAACGCCGTGGCCCAGTCGGGGCACGGGTTGACGAAATTTTTGGTGTACATGGGGCAGTCAGTGAGGTTGAAGGGAAGCGGTGGGCCTCTTTGGGCCTCGGGTTTTCCGCGATTGTTTGCGACACCACCGACCCTGTGGGAGCTGGCGTGCCCGCGAAAGGGCCAGCAGGAGCAACGACGTTGCCTGGGCTGACGTATTCGCGGGCGCGCCCGCTCCCACAGGGGAAATGCAGTGGCTTAGATCAAATTCTCGATCCGCAGCGTGTTAGTCGACCCTGGCTTGCCGAAAGGCACACCGGCAGTGATCAACAGCGTGTCACCGCGGCTGGCCATGCCTTGCGCCTGGGCAATTTCCAGCGCGGTAGACACAACCTCATCAACCTGACGCAGGCGGTCGTTGACCACCGAATGCACGCCCCAGGCCACACTCAGGCGGCGCGCGGTGTTCAGGTTTGGCGTCAGGTTCAGGATCGGTGCCCGTGGCCGCTCACGGGCAGCACGCAGGGTCGAGGCGCCCGACTCGCTGTAGTTGACCAGCACCGCCACCGGCAGGATGCCGCTGATACGGCGAATCGCGCAGCTGATGGCGTCCGACACGGTGGCCTCGGCCTTCGGCCGGCCAACGTCGAGCTGGGCCTGGTAGTCCGGGCCGTTCTCCACCTGGCGGATGATCTTGCTCATCATCTGCACGGCTTCCAGCGGGTAATCGCCCGACGCGGTCTCGGCCGACAGCATCACTGCGTCGGCACCCTCGGCCACGGCGTTGGCCACGTCGGTGACTTCGGCGCGGGTTGGCGCCGGTGAGAAACGCATGGACTCGAGCATCTGCGTGGCCACTACTACCGGCTTGCCCAGCTGGCGGCAGGTGCCGATGATGCGTTTCTGGATTTGCGGCACGCTTTCGGCCGGCACTTCCACGCCCAGGTCACCGCGGGCCACCATGATCGCGTCCGACAGTTCGGCGATGGCTTGCAGCTGTTCGACCGCCGAAGGTTTTTCGATCTTGGCCATCAGGTAGGCGCGGTCGCCGATCAGCTGGCGTGCTTCGGTGATGTCTTCCGGCCGTTGCACAAACGACAGGGCTACCCAGTCCACGCCCAGTTCCAGGCCGAAGGCCAGGTCGCGGCGGTCTTTTTCGGTGAGCGGGGAGAGGTCGAGTACCGCTTGCGGCACGTTCACGCCCTTGCGGTCAGACAACTCGCCACCGTTCAGCACTTCAGTGTCGATGGCGTCGCTGTGCTTGGCGGTAACGCGCAAGCGCAGCTTGCCGTCGTCCAGCAGCAGGTCCATGCCGGGCTCAAGGGCGGCAATGATTTCGGGGTGCGGCAGGTTTACCCGGCGGCTGTCGCCCGGGGCCTTGTCCAGGTCCAGGCGCAGGGCCTGGCCGCGTTGCAGCTGCACCTTGCCTTCGGCAAAGCGGCCCACGCGCAGTTTTGGCCCTTGCAGGTCCATGAGGATGCCCAGCGGGTAGTTGAGCTGCTGCTCCACTTCGCGGATCCACTGGTAGCGCAGGGCGTGGTCAGCGTGTTCGCCGTGGCTGAAGTTGAGGCGGAAGATGTTAACCCCGGCCTCTACCAGCTGGCGGATGTCGTCGATGCCGTTGATCGCAGGGCCGAGGGTGGCGAGGATCTTTACTTTTTTATCAGGCGTCATGATTGGGCAGTCTCAAGGATCAGGATGGCGCGGAAGTCGTTGACGTTGGTGCGGGTCGGTTCGGTGACGATCAGCGCATCCAGCGCGGCGAAATAGCCGTAGCCGTTGTTGTTGTCCAGCTCGTCGCTGGCCGACAGGCCCAGGGCCTCGGCACGGGCGTAGCTGCCTGGCGTCATGAAGGCGCCGGCGTTTTCTTCCGAGCCGTCGATGCCGTCGGTGTCACCGGCCAAGGCATACACACCCGGCAGGCCTTTCAGGCTTTCGGTGAGGCTGAGCAGGAACTCGGCGTTACGCCCGCCACGGCCGTTGCCGCGCACCGTCACTGTGGTTTCGCCGCCGGACAGGATCACGCACGGCGCCTTCAGTGGCTGGCCATGCAGCACGATCTGCCGGGCGATACCGGCGTGTACCTTGGCCACTTCGCGCGACTCGCCTTCCAGGTCGCCGAGGATCAGCGGGCTGAAGCCGGCCTGGCGGGCTTTGACCGCAGCGGCTTCAAGCGACTGCTGGGGCTTGGCGATCAGCTGGAAGTGGCTGCGGGCCAGGGCCGGGTCGTCGGCCTTGACGGTTTCCGACGCCGGGTTGTTGAGCCAGTCGATGACGGCTTTGGGGGCGTCGATGTTGTAACGTTTGATGATGGCCAGGGCATCGGCCGAGGTGCTCGGGTCGGCCACGGTCGGGCCGGAGGCGATCACCGTGGCGAGGTCGCCGGGCACATCGGAAATGGCATAGGTGTAGACGGTGGCCGGCCAGCACGCCTTGGCCAGGCGGCCGCCCTTGATCGCCGAGAGGTGCTTGCGTACGCAGTTCATCTCGCCGATGGTGGCGCCGGATTTCAGCAGTGCCTTGTTGATCTGCTGTTTGTCGGCCAGGGTCAGGCCTTCGGCCGGCAGCGCCAGCAGCGCGGAGCCACCGCCGGAGAGCAGGAAGATGACGCGGTCGTCTTCATTGAGGTTGCTGACCAGGTCCAGCACGCGCTTGGCCACGGCCAGGCCGGCGGCGTCGGGTACCGGGTGGGCGGCTTCGACCACTTCGATCTTCTGGCAGTTGGCGCCATGGCCGTAACGGGTGACGACCAGGCCAGAGACTTCGCCCTGCCAGCTTTTCTCGACCACTTCGGCCATGGCGGCTGCGGCCTTGCCGGCGCCGATGACAATGACCCGGCCGCTACGGTCGGCGGGCAGGTAGGGTTCGAGCACTTGACGGGGGTGGGCGGCAGCGATGGCTGTGTCGAACAGCTCGCGGAGAATTTTTTGCGGATCGACCGACATGGCAGGCTCCCAATTATTGTTGTTCTGCAGAATCAAAAACGCCCCTGGAACTGCCTCCGTGCAGGCCGAACCAGGGGCGGGTGTTGCTCGGTGCCACCTTATGAGCCTGTGGTCGCAGGTTCATCGGTGTTGGTCTCTTCGCGGGCTTGCCCGCTCCCACAGGTACTGCACAGGTTTCGAGGGCGGTGCGATCCCTGTGGGAGCGGGCGAGCCCGCGAAGAGGCCGTTAAGGCTTACAGATTACTTGTCGTCGCGGATCGAGAAGTTGGCCATGTGTTCCAGGCCTTTGATCAGCGCCGAGTGGTCCCAGTTGCCGCCACCCAGGGCCTGGCAGGTGTTGAACACTTGCTGGGCATTGGAGGTGTTGGGCAGGTTGATACCCAGTTCCTTGGCGCCTTGCAGGGCCAGGTTCAGGTCTTTCTGGTGCAGGTTGATGCGGAAGCCCGGGTCGAAGGTGCCCTTGATCATGCGCTCGGCATGCACTTCGAGGATTTTCGACGAAGCGAAGCCGCCCATCAGTGCTTCACGCACCTTGGCCGGGTCGGCGCCGTTCTTGGCGGCGAACAGCAGGGCTTCGGCAACAGCCTGGATGTTCAGTGCAACGATGATCTGGTTGGCCACCTTGGCAGTCTGGCCGTCGCCGTTGCCACCCACGCGGGTGATGTTCTTGCCCATGGCTTCGAACAGCGGCAGGGTGCGCTCGAAGGCTTTCGGGCAGCCACCGACCATGATGCTCAGGGTCGCGGCCTTGGCACCGACTTCGCCACCGGACACTGGAGCGTCCAGGTAAGCGGCGCCGGTAGCCTTGATTTTTTCGGCGAAGGTTTTGGTGGCGGTAGGGGAGATCGAGCTCATGTCGATCACGATCTTGTTCGGGCCCACGCCTTCGGCCACGCCGTTTTCACCGAACAGCACGCTTTCTACCTGTGGGGTATCCGGCACCATGACAATGATGAATTCGGCTTCCTGGGCCACTTCCTTCGGGTTGGCCAGGGCCACGGCGCCTGCAGCGATCAGGTCAGCCGGGGCTGCGTCGTGGTGGGTGGAGACGAAGATGCTGTGACCTGCTTTTTGCAGGTTCTGGGCCATGGGCTTGCCCATGATGCCGGTGCCGATGAAACCGATTTTAGCCATGAGAATGTGCCTCTTTGTATTTGTGATGTCTCAAGCGAACCTCGGCCCCTGTGGGAGCGGGCGTGCCCGCGAAACAGGCGACTCGGTGGATGGCACCGGCGATGCCGGTGTTCGCGGGCATGCCCGCTCCCACAGGGTTCGTGTTTCACAGGGGGCTAGCGTTCAGCCGTTCAGATTGCGTTGTGCGTTTTCAGCCAGCCAAGGCCTGCTTCGGTGGTGGTCTTGGGCTTGTACTCCGCGCCCACCCAACCCTGGTAGCCGATGCGGTCCAGGTGCTCGAACAGGAAGCGGTAGTTGATCTCGCCGGTGCCGGGTTCGTTGCGGCCCGGGTTGTCGGCCAGCTGCACGTGGTTGATCAACTGCAGGTTGGTTTCCAGGGTGCGCGCCAGGTCACCTTCCATGATCTGCATGTGGTAGATGTCGTACTGCAGGAACAGGTTGTCGCTGCCCACTTCGGCCTGGATTTCCAGGGCCTGTTTAGTGGTGTTCAGGTAGAAACCCGGGATGTCGCGGGTGTTGATCATTTCCATGACCAGGCGGATACCGGCGGCCTTGAGCTTGTCAGCGGCGTAGTGCAGGTTTTCCACGAACGTCTTGCGCACGGTGGCGCAATCCGGGCCTTGTGGGCGAATACCAGCCAGGGCGTTGACCTGGGTGTTGCCCAGCACCTTGGCGTATTCCATGGCCTTGTCGACACCGGCACGGAATTCTTCGATGCGGTCAGGGTGGCAGGTGATGCCACGCTCACCTTTGGCCCAGTCGCCAGCGGGCAGGTTGAACAGCACCTGGGTCAGGCCGTTGGCTTCCAGTTGCTGCTTGATTTCGGCGGCACTGAAGTCGTACGGGAACAGGTATTCGACGCCGCTGAAACCAGCATCGGCGGCAGCCTTGAAGCGGGCCAGGAAGTCCTGTTCGGTGAACAGCATGGACAGGTTGGCAGCGAAGCGAGGCATGGGGTGTCTCCTTGCGTTGAAGGCCCCCAGGGTATGCCTGGGGGCGTCAGGCGATCAGTCCAGCATCGAGATAGCGGTTGGCGCGTCGTTACCGACCAGGGCCAGGTCTTCGAACTCGTTGACCGCGTTGATCTCGGTGCCCATGGAAATGTTGGTCACACGCTCGAGAATCACTTCGACCACCACCGGTACGCGGAACTCTTCGGCCATTTTCTGTGCCTTGAGCAGGGCAGGGGCGATCTCGGCCGGCTCGAACACACGGATGGCCTTGCAGCCCAGGCCCTCGACCACGGCAACGTGGTCGACACCGTAGGTGGCAGCGTCGGTGGAGTTGATGTTCTCGAACGCCAGTTGTACACAGTAATCCATGTCGAAGCCACGCTGCGCCTGACGAATCAGGCCCAGGTAGGCGTTGTTCACCAGCACGTGGACGTACGGCAGGTTGAACTGCGCGCCCACGGCCAGTTCTTCGATCATGAACTGGAAGTCGTAGTCACCCGACAGCGCGACAACCTTGCGCTTGGGGTCGGCCTTGACCACGCCCAGCGCGGCAGGGATGGTCCAGCCCAGCGGGCCGGCCTGGCCGCAGTTGATCCAGTGGCGTGGCTTGTAAACGTGCAGGAACTGCGCGCCAGCGATCTGCGACAGGCCGATGGTGCTGACGTAGGTGGTGTCCTTGCCAAATACCTGGTTCATCTCTTCGTAAACGCGCTGCGGCTTGACCGGCACGTTGTCGAAGTGGGTCTTGCGCTGCAGGCTGGCTTTACGCTGCTGGCAGTCTTCCAGCCAGGCCTTGCGGCACTGCAGCTTGCCGGCGGCTTTCCACTCGCGGGCCACTTCCAGGAACACGTCCAATGACTTGCCAGCGTCGGAAACGATCCCCAGGTCCGGGGTGAACACGCGGCCGATCTGGGTGGGTTCGATGTCGACGTGCACGAACTTGCGGCCTTCGGTGTAGACGTCGACCGAGCCGGTGTGGCGGTTGGCCCAGCGGTTACCGATACCGAACACCAGGTCGGATTTCAGCAGGGTGGCGTTGCCGTAGCGGTGCGAGGTCTGCAGGCCGACCATGCCGACCATTTGTGCGTGGTCGTCCGGGATGGTGCCCCAGCCCATCAGGGTCGGGATCACTGGCACGCCGGTCAGTTCGGCGAATTCGACCAGCTTGTCGCTGGCATCGGCATTGATGATGCCGCCACCGGCCACCAGCAGTGGGCGCTCGGCTTCATTGAGCAAGGCCAGGGCTTTCTCGGCCTGTACACGGGTAGCGGAAGGCTTGTTGACGGCCAGCGGTTCGTAGGCGTCGATGTCGAATTCGATTTCGGCCATCTGTACGTCGAACGGCAGGTCGATCAGTACCGGGCCAGGGCGGCCGGTGCGCATTTCGTAGAAGGCCTTCTGGAAGGCATAAGGCACCTGGCCTGGTTCCAGGACAGTGGTCGCCCATTTGGTGACCGGCTTGACGATGCTGGTGATGTCGACGGCCTGGAAGTCTTCCTTGTGCAGGCGGGCACGCGGAGCCTGGCCGGTGATGCAGAGGATCGGGATGGAGTCGGCCGAGGCACTGTACAGGCCGGTGACCATGTCGGTGCCGGCCGGGCCGGAAGTGCCGATGCACACGCCGATGTTGCCCGGGTTGGCACGGGTGTAGCCCTCGGCCATGTGCGAGGCACCTTCGACGTGACGAGCGAGGACGTGATCGATGCCACCGACTTTCTTCAGGGCCGAGTACAACGGGTTGATGGCAGCCCCCGGGATGCCGAACGCGGTATCTACACCTTCACGGCGCATGACCAGAACGGCTGCATCGATTGCTCTCATTTTGCTCATGGTTTGTGCCTCATCGATTTTGTAATTGTATACAACTTGCGTTGCGACAGAGTGTATTCACGGCTGGCGGCTCAGGTCAATGGGTTTTCATCGGGTGGGCCAGCTTTCGTCAAAGCGGCCGTGAAAACGGCTATTTGCGCCATCGCATACGATCGTTTCAAAATATTGTATACAAAAATACATTTCGTTGTGTTCTATTTGGTCTATCGGTTTTCAACTGCCCTCAGGGCTTCTCACAACAAGAAGAGGACCTTTCCATGAACGTTTTGAACCTGAATGTTGCTGTCAGCCTGGTGAATGCCGCGCTGGCGGCGGGCCGCAAGATCAATGCTGCGCCACTGACGGTGGCGGTGCTGGATGCTGGCGGGCACTTGCTGGCGTTGCAGCGTGAGGATGGCGCCAGCCTGATCCGGCCTGAGGTGGCCACGGGCAAGGCCTGGGGTGCGATTGCCCTGGGCAAGGGCTCGCGCTTGCTGGCGCTGGATGCTCAGCAGCGCCCTGCGTTTTTTGCTGCGCTGAACGGGATGGGTGAACGGCCTGTGGTGCCGGCACCGGGTGGGGTGCTGATTCGTGATCAGGCTGGCAAGGTGCTGGGTGCTGTCGGGATCAGCGGGGATACGTCGGATATTGACGAGCAGTGTGCGATCAGTGCGATCGAGGAGGTCGGGTTGCGGGCGGATGCCGGGGTAGCAGCCTAAATCTTCATTGCCTGTTCTGGCCTCATCGCCGGCAAGCCAGCTCCCACAGGATTATCACAGTGCCTGAGAACTGTGGAGACCTTGTGGGAGCTGGCTTGCCGGCGATGGGCTGCAAAGCAGCCCCACTGGCCCTGTCAGGCTGCCTCGGGCTCACAGCCCTTGAGCACCATGCGGATGATGGTCTCGGCCGCCGCGTCATAATCACTGTCAGCCAGCTTGGCCTTACCGGTCACAGCAGAAATCTGCCAGTCGAAATCTGCATACGTCTGTGTCGCCGCCCAGATGCTGAACATCAGGTGGTGCGCATCCACATGGGCGATCTGCCCGCGGTCGATCCAGCGCTGGATGCACTCGATGTTGTGCCGGGCCTGCTCGTTCAGCTGCTCCACCTGGTTTGGCGACAGGTGTGGGGCGCCGTGCATGATCTCGCTGGCAAACACCTTGGAGGCGTGCGGCAGATCACGCGAAATGCGGATCTTCGAGCGAATGTAGGCACTCAGCACTTCTTTCGGGTCGCCGTCGGCATTGAACGGCGTAGAGGCCTGCATGATCGGCGCGATGATGCTTTCCAGGACCTCGCGGTAGAGGTTGTCCTTGGACTTGAAGTAGTAATACACGTTCGGCTTGGGCAGGCCGGCCTTGGCCGCGATATCGCTGGTCTTGGTGGCGGCGAAGCCCTTGTCTGCGAATTCCTCGCTGGCCGCGCGCAGGATCAGTTCCTTGTTGCGCTCGCGAATGGTGCTCATGGTCAGGGATCTTCCTCGTGTCTGGCCACCTCTAAGAGGGATCGGGCATGGTAGCACCGGGCTCGACGGGCGCTCAAGGCAGCGGCTTTGGGCTAGAATCCGTGGCACATACACATCTGGATACAGGCAAACATGGCAGGAAGCAGTCTACTGGTACTGATCGACGACATCGCAACCGTGCTGGATGACGTCTCGGTGATGACCAAGGTGGCGGCGAAAAAAACCGCAGGCGTGCTGGGCGACGACCTGGCGTTGAACGCCCAGCAGGTCACCGGTGTGCGTGCCGAACGCGAAATCCCTGTGGTGTGGGCGGTGGCCAAGGGGTCGTTTGTCAACAAGGCAATCCTGGTACCGGCGGCGCTGCTGATCAGTGCATTCATTCCTTGGGCGGTTACACCATTGTTGATGATCGGTGGCGCCTACCTGTGCTTCGAGGGCTTCGAGAAGCTGGCGCACAAGTTCTTGCACAGCAAGGAAGAAGACGACGCGCAGCACCAGGCGCGCACGGAGGCGGTGGCTGATGCCAGCGTCGACCTGGTGGCGTATGAAAAAGCCAAGATCAAGGGGGCCGTGCGTACCGACTTCATTTTGTCGGCAGAAATCATCGCCATCACCTTGGGCATCGTCGCTGACTCGCCACTGTCACAACAGATCATCGTGCTGTCGGGGATTGCCATTGTCATGACCATCGGCGTCTACGGGCTGGTCGGTGGCATCGTCAAGCTGGATGACCTTGGGTTGTGGATGACCACGAAGGCATCTCGCCTGGCGCAGGGGGTCGGCAACGGCATCCTGCGGGCGGCGCCATACATGATGAAAAGCCTGTCGGTGATCGGGACTGCTGCGATGTTTTTGGTCGGCGGCGGGATTCTGGTGCACGGCATCGCGCCGCTGCATCACGCCATCGAGGCATTCAGCGAAGGGCGTGGTGGTGCATTGACCGGTGCGCTGCTCAATGGCGTGGCCGGGGTGGTGGCCGGAGCCGTGGTGCTGGCAGTGGTGGCGGTTGTCGGCAAACTGTGGCGGGCAGTTCGGCCGGCCAGCTAGTGCGCATGGCCGGGGCGCTGCCCCGGTTCGCGGGCAAGCCCGCTCCCACAGGTAAAGTGCCTGCCTTGGGCCGAGCGCGGACCCTGTGGGAGCGGGCGTGCCCGCGAATGGGCCGCAGCGCGGCCCGGAGGGCTCAGGTCAGAAGTGCACCTTGACCAGGAAACTCATGGTGTTCTGGTCGGTGGTGAACGCATCGCTGTCCTTGATACCGTACTTGTTCTTCCAGTAGTCATACTCCACACCCACGTACAACTGCTTCTCACCCAGGTGCAATGCCTTGCCCAGGTCATACTTGATCTGCGGGTTGAAGTGCAGGTTGGCCTGGTAGGTGCCACGGCGGTTCTCGTCGTTGTCCACCACCCAGTCCATGAAGCCGTCGATCAGCACGTCGGAATCGCCGACCGGAATGGTGTACGACCATACCGGGGTGATCTGCCACACATTGTCGCCGGCGCGGCTGCCGTCGGTGGTGCGGTTGTAGAAGTTCAGCTGGAAGTAGTCGAAGCCCGGGATGGCCAGGTCGAAGCCGGGGCCGATCAGGTACGACTCGGTGTCACCCTCGCCAAACTCGTAGGTCATGGCCAACAGCACGTCCTTGACCGGGCCGAACTCCAGCTTCTGGTCGAAGATCTTGTTGAACGACAGGCGCGGGCTGATCTCGCCGTAGTAGGTGTTCGGGCCGTTACCGGCGTCTTTCTGCCCCTGGTAGAAGATCTTGTCGACGAAGATGAAGTTGTCGCCGTACTTCCAGCCATCGGCGTGCTCGAAGGTAACGGTTTGCTGGATCGACGGGTTGACCTTGAAGTTCTTGCCCCACAGGTAGGTCAGGCTGTTGTTCTGCCATTGCAGCAGGTCGCCGCCGAAGGTGGTGCCACAGGCCAGCAGGCCGCCGGCGAGGATCAGGCTGTTGATGGTACGCATTGCGAGTGTCGCTCCCTTGATTGATCTGTTGTCAGCGCTCGGTGTTGGCGCTTTTTTTGTCTTGCGAGTCAGCTTTTTTCGATAGGCCACAGCTGTTTGGCAAGGGTTGGGCCAACTTTTCCGGGTTGGCAAAACCTTC
This sequence comes from Pseudomonas sp. NPDC008258, assembly GCF_042956345.1. Classification (NCBI taxonomy): domain Bacteria; kingdom Pseudomonadati; phylum Pseudomonadota; class Gammaproteobacteria; order Pseudomonadales; family Pseudomonadaceae; genus Pseudomonas; species Pseudomonas sp. NPDC008258. The sequence continues at coordinate 59,539 of NZ_JBIBGE010000026.1, read as the reverse complement.
CTGCTCGACTTCGTTCTGAACGGATGAAAAGGGTCTTTCAGGCTAGCAACACGTTGGCCAACCGCCCGTATTCATTGACTGAGCGGTCAGTAAACGCAGGCAGAATCCGTTCTGCCCTGATCGAGGGGGCGCGCAGATTACTGGCTTGCGCGCCGCGCCTCAAGTGCTCCGTCCTGGAGCGGGGTGATGCAAACTTGTGCGTTTGGTCAGTTTCTTAGAAGTGCACTTTGATCAGGGCACTGGCAACGCTCTGGTTGCTGTCCAGGTTGCCGCGGCTGTCGATGCCGTACTTGTCCTTCCAGTAGCTGTACTCAAAGCCCACGTACAGCTGCTTGGCGCCCAGGTTCAGCGCCTTGCCCAGGTCGTATTTGACCTGCGGGTTGAAGTGCAGGTTGGCGTGGTAGGTGCCACGGCGGGTCTGGTCGTTGTCGGTGACCCAGTCCATGTAACCGTCGATCAGAATGTCTGACCTGCCCACGGGGATGGTGTAGGACCAGCCGGGGGTAATCTGCCAGACGTTGTCCCCTGGGCGGCTGCCTTCGGTGTTGCGCACGTAGAAGTTCAGGGTGAAATAGTTGAAGCCAGGGATGTCGAGGTCGAAGCCGGGGCCGATCAGGTAGGCCTCGTTGTCGCCTTCGCCGCGCTCGTAGGTCATGGCCAGCAGCACGTCCTTGACCGGGCCGAAGGCCAGTTTTTTATCGAAGATCTTGCCGAACGACAGGCGCGGGCTGAACTCGCCGTAGTAGGTAGTCACGCCTTTGCCGGGGTCGGCCTTGCCGTTGTAGAAAATCTTGTCGACGAACATGAAGGTGTCGCCGTACTTCCATTTGTTGGCGTGCTCGAAGGTAATGGTCTGCTGGATATCAGGGTTGACCTTGAAATCCTTGCCGTACAGGTAGGTCAGGCTTTCGCCGTGCCATTGCAGCCATTCGCCTGCATGCGAGGGGAGGGTGGCCAGCAGGCTGCTGCCCAACAACAGGGACGTGGTGATGCGCTTCATGTTGTGATTCCCGGACTTATTGTTTTTGTTGGCGGTTTTTTTGGCGCGCAGGCGCCCCGGGCGGCCCATTCCGGCGGGCCGACGGTATAGCGGTTACGGCTTATGTGAATGCGGGGCGGCAACGCGCCGCCCCGCTTGGCTCAATGCTGGTGACAAGCGTCGTTGTGCACTGCGCGTTCGGCACCGCCAAGGATGTTGAACAGTACGTTCAACACCAGGGCACTGACCGTGGCCATGGCAATACCACTGTGGGTGATGGGTTCCATCCACTGTGGCATCTGGGCAAAGAACTCCGGCCGCACCACGGGGATCAACCCGAAGCCGACGCTCACCGCCACCAGCAACTGGTTGCGGCGGTCGCCGATGTCCGCCTCCTGAAGGATCTTGATTCCGGTGGCGGTGACCATGCCGAACATGGCAATGGATGCGCCGCCCAATACAGCGGGTGGAATCGAGGCAATCAGGAAGGCCGCCTTGGGCAGCAGGCTGAGCACAATCAGCAGTGCGCCAGCCACGATGGTGACAAAGCGGCAGCGCACCCCGGTCATCTGCACCAGGCCGATGTTCTGGGCGAACGAGGAGTGGGTGAAGGTGTTGAAGAAGCCGGCGATGAACGACGCACCGGCATCGCACAACAGGCCGCGCCGCAGCATCCCCGGGGTAACTTCGCGATCGGTCACCTTGCCCAGGGCCAGGAACATGCCCGTGGACTCGACGAAGATGATCACCACCACCAGGCACATGGACAGGATCGGCGCCAGGCTGAAGGTCGGCATGCCGAAGTGCAGTGGGGTTACCACTTGCACCCACGGCGCTTCGTTCAGACCGGTCAGGTCGACCATGCCGATGGAGCCGGCCAGGATGTAGCCCAGGCCCATGCCCACCAGTACCGACACGTTGACCCAGAAGCCGCGCATGAAGCGGTTGATCAACAGAATCACGGCCAGCACCAGGCTGGCCACCAGCAGGTAGATGGGCGCGCCGAAGTTTTCCGATGCTTCGCCACCACCTGCCCAGTTGACCGCCACCGGGAACAGCGACAGGCCAATAGAGGTGATCACCGTACCGGTGACCAGAGGCGGGAAGAAGCGTACGACCTTGGACATGAACGGCGCGATCAGCATGCCGAAGAACCCGGCAGCGATGGTCGCGCCGAAGATCCCCTGCAGGCCTACGCCGGGCATGCCGGCCATGGCCACCATGCTGCCGACGGCAGCAAAACTGGCACCCATCATCACCGGCATGCGGATGCCCACTGGGCCGATACCGAACGACTGGATAATGGTGGCGACGCCAGCGACCAGCAGGTCGGCGTTGATCAGGAAAGCGACTTCTTCACGGGACAACCCGGCAGCCTGGCCAATGATGAGCGGCACGGCGATGGCGCCACCGTACATCAGCAGGACGTGTTGCAGGCCAACCAGGATCAGTTGGAACAGGGGCAAGGGTTCGCGCGGCGGCGCAATGGGGATGTACGCCTTGCGTGACTCGGACATGCAGCACCTCGAGTTTTGTTTTTATTCTCGGATCCAAGCGGCAGGTTTCAGGCGGCAAGCTTCCATAAGAAGCTCAGGGTTCCCGCGGTGAAGCCTGGCGCTCGATGCTTGCTTGTTGCGTAACACATTGAACTTGAGGCCGGGGCTGCCGGCCTCTTCGCGGGCGCGCCCGCTCCCACAGGGAAAGTGGTTTCCCTTGGGGGGGCGGGTTGGCCTGCGAGGTGCTGTCAGTTGACCTGGGCGCCTTTGGCGATCCAGTCACCGACGAGCTTGCGCTCTTCGGTGGTCATCTGGGTGATGTTGCCCAGTGGCATGATCTGGCTGGCGACCGCTTGCGCCTGAATGCGCGCGGCCTGGGCCTGGATCTGCTGCGGGGTGTCGAACATCACGCCGGCAGGGGCGGCGCTGAACAGTGGGCTGGTCGGCTTGGACGAGTGGCACACGGTGCAGCGTTCCTGGATGACATTGTGGATCTTGTCGAAGTCACCACCCCCGGCCTGTGCGGCGGCCTGAGCCGGTGCTTCGGCAGGTGCAGCAGGTGCAGCAGCAGCCTTGGCGGCGTCTTCGGCGCGCTGCTCGGCAGCGGTCTTGCCACCTACAGCGGTAGCGGGCAGCGGCTGGTACTCGATCTTCGCTGCGGCTTGCTCCGGGCTTACAGCCATCGGTTTCGGACCGGTGACGTAGGCCAGGCAGATCATCGCCAGGGCACCGACCGGCAGGGTCCAGGCGTACTTGTTGCTGTCGTGGCGGGTGTTGAAGTAGTGGCGGATCAGAACCGCGGCCACTGCGATACCGGCCAGGATCAGCCAGTTGTACTGGCTACCGTAGGTGCTCGGGAAATGGTTGCTGATCATGATGAACAGCACCGGCAGGGTGAAGTAGTTGTTGTGACGCGAGCGCAGCAGGCCCTTGGCCGGCAGTACCGGGTCGGGCGTCTGGTTGTTCTCGATCGCCGCCACCAGCTGGCGCTGGGCCGGCATGATGATGCGGAACACGTTGCCGACCATGATGGTGCCGATGATCGCGCCGGTGTGCAGGTACGCACCACGGCCGCTGAACACCAGGCTGAAGCCCCAGCAGGCAGCAATGATCAGCACGAACAGCACACCACCGAGCAGCGCTGGCTTCTTGCCCAGGGGCGAGTCGCACAGGAAGTCATAGATGAACCAGCCAGCGATCAGCGAACCGATACCGATAGCCACGCCTTCGGCACCGCTCAGGGTGCTGCCAGGGGCCAGCAGGTACAGGGTCGGGTTCCAGTAGAACACCACGCACAGCAGGGCGATACCGGACATCCAGGTGAAGTAGGCTTCCCATTTGAACCAGTGCAGGTTCTCGGGCATTTTCGGGGGTGCGAGCTTGTATTTCTCCAGGTGGTAGATACCACCGCCGTGAATCGCCCAGAGATCACCCGACAACCCATCGCGCGGGTTGCTTCGGTTCAGGTGGTTCTCCAGCCAGACGAAGTAGAACGATGCACCGATCCAGGCGACACCGGTGATCATGTGAACCCAGCGAATGCTCAGGTTCAGCCATTCGTGAAGGTGTGCTTCCACAGTATGTACCTCTGCCGATCACCGTGAACGATGATCGACCTTTTCTTATTGGTGGGGATTGAGGATCAGCATCTGTTCCTCGGTGAAGTAATGCTCATCGCAGTTGTTGCCAGAACCACTGCGATCAACCACCAGGAAGTCATCCCGCTTTTCGATCGTCAGCACCGGGTGGTGCCAGACGCCGCGATGGTAATTGATGCCCTGCCTGCCATTACTGCGGAAGGCGCGGACCAAGCCTGATACAGGTGCATCGCCAACGGGCGCGACCACGATCAGAAAGGGGTTGCCGAGCAGCGGAATGAAAGCCTGGCTGCCCAGCGGATGGCGTTCCAGCATGCGTACGGTCAGCGGCATGTCCAGCGCGTCGGCGCGGAAGATGCTGATGATCGCCTTGTCTTCAGGCTCGGCGGTTTCGACCGTGGCGAGCTTGTGAAAGCGCATGGTCGAGCCGTTGTTGATCATGAAGTGGTCGCTGCCGTCGGTTTCGATCACGTCTCCGAATTGGGCGAAGGCTTCTTTGGTCAGGGGCTCGATCATCAGGGTGCGCATGCGGGTCTCTCTTATATGTTCGTTGTACTGAAAAAGGTTCGGCTGTTGCTTACAGCTGCAGCAGGCGGAACAGGGCGATCAGGTTGATCTGCGCCAGGGCTTCCTTGAACTCGGCATCCACATCGTTGTGGATGCGCTTTTCGAAGGAGGCGAGGATCTGGTGCCGGTTGCTGCCCTTCACCGCCATGATGAACGGGAACTGGAACTTGGCTTTGTAGGCGTCGTTCAGCTCGGTGAAGCGGGCGAACTCTTCGGCGGTGCATTGGTGAATGCCGGCGCCGGCCTGTTCGTTGGTGCTCGATTCGGTCAGTTCGCCCTGGACGGCAGCTTTGCCGGCCAGGTCCGGGTGGGCGTTGATCAGCGCCAGTTGGTCGGCGTGGTTGGCGCTGAGCAGGATGTCGCTCATGCGCTGGTGCAGCGCCTCGATTTCGTCCAGTTCGCCCAGTTGGCCCAGGTCATAGGCCTTTTCGGCCACCCACGGCGAGTGCTCGTAGATGTCGGCGAAGGCGTTGACGAAGGCGTCGCGGCCCAGGGCGGATGGCTTGAGGGTGTTGAAGGCGGTCATCAGGCGTTCTCTTTCTTGTACGGGTGGGTGGTGTGCCAGTGGCGGGCGATGTCTGCGCGACGGGCGAACCAGACCTGGTCATGGCTTTTTGCGTAATCGACAAAGCGCTTCAGTGCGGCCAGGCGTGCCGGGCGGCCAACCAGGCGGCAGTGCAGGCCGATGGAGAGCATTTTCGGCGCTTCGGCGCCTTCGGCGTACAGCACATCGAAGGCGTCCTTCAGGTACTGGAAGAACTGCTCACCGCAGTTGAACCCCTGCACCTGGGTGAAGCGCATGTCGTTGGTGTCCAGGGTGTACGGGATCACCAGGTGCGGCTTGCCGGTAGGGTTGTTCGGCTCCCAGTAGGGCAGGTCGTCATCGTAGGTGTCGCTGTCGTACAGGAACCCGCCTTCTTCCATGACCAGGCGGCGGGTGTTCGGGCCGGTGCGGCCGGTGTACCAGCCCACGGGGCGCTCGCCGGTGAGTTCGGTGAGGATGCGGATGGCTTCGAGCATGTGCTCGCGCTCCTGGGCCTCGTCCATGTTCTGGTAGTCGATCCAGCGGTAGCCGTGGCTGCAGATCTCGTGGCCGGCTTCGACCATGGCACGGATCACGTCAGGGTGGCGCTGGGCGGCCATGGCCACGGCGAACACGGTCAGTGGCACGCCGCTGTCCTTGAACAGCTTGAGCAGGCGCCACACGCCGGCACGGCTGCCGTATTCGTACAGCGACTCCATGCTCATGTTGCGCTGGCCCTGCAACGGCTGGGCAGCGACCATTTCGGACAGGAAGGCTTCGGACTCTTTGTCACCGTGCAGGATGTTGCGTTCGCCGCCTTCTTCGTAATTCAGAACGAAAGACAGCGCGATGCGAGCGTTGCCCGGCCATTGCGGGTGAGGAGGGTTGTTGCCGTAACCGATCAGGTCGCGAGGGTAGTCAGCGCTCACTGCAGTCTTCCTTCTTGTGCGTTTGTGCGGGTGGTGGGCGGGCCGCGTCGGGATGTCGCACCACCGGATGGGCTGATTGTATACAACTTCTGAAATCTTTTGTAAGCCTGTTTTTCCGCATTTCTTCCCTTTTGTCGCTTCGCGGCGACCGGGAAATACAGTGCAAGAAACCTGCCTGATTGGTCAGCTAATGACATTAGGGTCGTTACAGTGCCTGTATTTGCGACCGATGGGTCGTTTGCGGGCAAGAAACACCGGGTACGACGGATGGGTACAAAAAATTGTGTACAATTTTGCGATGAAATGTCTTAATGGCGCCATTCCCGCCTGCCGCAGGCCCTGCTTGGGTGCGCTGGCTGAGTATTTCTTGCCCACAGATTGAACAAGAGGCGACACGCAATGGGACGTTTGACCACACACGTACTGGATGCCGCGCATGGCTGCCCGGGCAGCTCGATCAAGGTCGAGTTGTACCGTGTCGAAGGCCAGCAGCTGGAGCTGGTGAACACCGCCCTGACCAACAGCGATGGCCGCGTCGACGCGCCGTTGCTGCAGGGTGACGATTACCGTTCCGGCGTTTACCAATTGCAGTTCAGCGCGGGTGATTACTACCGCGCCCGTGGCGTGCAACTGCCGGCCCAGGCGTTTCTGGATGTTGTAGTGCTGCGCTTTGGCATCGACGAGCAGCAGGAGCACTACCACGTGCCGCTGTTGATCTCGCCGTACAGCTATTCGACCTATCGTGGAAGCTAGTTGGTCGCTAGAAGAATCTTCGTAGGTCCTTTGGCCCGCTCTCACACTGGCGGGCTTTTTTTCGTCTGGATGTTTGTAGTCTCGGTACGGATGACTTGTTGTGTATGTCCCAGCGACTTGCCTGTCTTGAGCAACGCCTGATCTTCTGCGCCGGCAGCCAGTGCAGCTAATAAGTTAAAGCTTGTGCCGACTATTCGCGGTGCGCCTTGTTCTTTCATCCACTCTCGGCTGGCGAGTACATGGGCAGAGGTATTTGAGATGCTTCCGCTTCTGGTGCGCTCGGCAATATCGATATAGGCTTTAGCATGTTCGCTGGTCAGGGAGGCATCACCATGGCTGGCCAGGTTGCTGTTCACAGTGCCTAGCTTTTCAATGAAGGGCGTGCTGGAGGAGTGCTTGCTCGTGTAGTCTTTGATCAAGGCTCTTCCTCCATGGAAGCCTTGTTCGGATTGTGAACGTTGTGGGAATAGGGAGTTACCGGCAAGATCCCAGGTGTTGGTCACATTTTTTTTTATCCTGCTGAACAGGCCGGCCCTACCTGTCGGATCGCTCAGATTCACTGGGTCGCCCAAACAGTAAGTATATGAATTCAGTCCTCCTTCGCTGAAAGGACTCAGGTCGTCTCGACTGCAGAACCTCATGAGCGTCGGGTTGTACATGCGATGCCCGTTACCGAGCGGGTAAAGACCCGTGGCCGGATCTTGAAACTCGCCGTTGAAACCGACCTTGCAGTCGCGGTTTGCTTTATAACCATACGGAGTATACGACCATGCGTGTTGAGGTGTATGGCGCATCGGGTTTCCCTCAGTGCTTCTTGCTGATATTCACAGATGGCTTGTACCAAGCACCATTACACTAAGCACTTGGCAAAAATATCAGTTCTACCGGCTGACGCCTTCGGTCGCATCACGCCGGTACCACGAGACTTGTGCCAGCTTCACGTTTGGCGAATGCGGCCATGCTCTCCCTTTGAGTCGGTGGTTGCAAAAGCATCAGAAATGTGGGAGTTGGGTAAAGCAGCATGATTTGATTGACGCAATAACATGATTGCATTGGCACCGTCGGCTTGATCAAGGCCATGAGCCGAAAGCTGTTGTAAGATTGAGGTTCTGTTATTGTCTCGGCCAACGAGCTGGGTTGGGAATGTTGAGGATGGTGTCGGTACTGATGCTGGTTTCAATATTGTCTTTGGCTGCGAAGTTTGCACCGAGGTGGTCTGAGTAACGCGCATGCCCTTGTTTGAGTAATGTTCATCACGATGGTTGACGAGGTGATCTAACTCGCGCTTTTTATTCCATGCGGTTTCTGCTGCCGTTTTTGCGAATTCCCTGGGGAATTTACGCAGCGACGTTTTCAATGCGTTCAAAAATCCGTTTTTTCCACTCGGGTCTATGTAGTTTATTGGATCTCCCAGGCAGTACGCGTAGGTGTTTGGCCCCCCTTGCCCGAATGGGCTGTGGTCATCAGGCCTAATGAATCTCATCAACGTGGTACTGAACGATCTGAACCCGTTACCAAGTGCGTACAGGCCGGAAATCGGATCATGAAACTCGCCATTAAAACCGAGCAGATTCTTGCTGACCGTGCTGTGGCCATAAGGGGTGTACAGCCGTACAGGATTACCTTTCCGCATTGAGCTGCCTCCTGCGACTATTGATGCAATGTCTCGCATAGCTTGTATCAGGCCAGGGCACAATCGGCACCTGGCAAAAATATCAGGCTTAGGCGGTGATTCTAGAAGCAGTTTTGTGTCGTGAAAGGGGCGCGTAGCGACCTTGGAAATGACAAAAGGGCGCTGAGGCGCCCTGTGTTGGTGTGGGGGAGGTCTGGGGAACACAAACTTGGCAATAAAGATCGCGCACAGCACCCACAGGCTGGCGGAAATTTCCTTGTACTTACCTGTACCGGCCTTCAGCGCCACATAGCTGATGAAGCCCAGGGCAATACCGTTGATACCGTCGGCGACGGAGGAGGTAAGCGGCATCATGATGACTGTGACAATCGCCGGAATGCTGTCGGTGGCTTCGTCCCAGTGAATATGCGCCATGCTGCCCATCATCAGCATCGCCACATAGATCAGCGCGCCGGCAGTCGCGTAGGCAGGAATCATCCGGGCCAGCGGTGCACAGAACATTGCCGCGATGAACAGCAGCCCAACCACCGCCGCTGTCACGGGCAGCGAGCTACATATCCGTTGGCTAAAGGAAAGGCCCGTCACCCGTGTTGACGCTCTCCATAGGATGCCAGCAGGCTTTGGCCAAGAGCGCTTCGGTCGAATGGTGTATGGGAAGGCCGAAAGAGTGCCTTCTGCACTGGTTTGTCGCCCGCTATCGCTGCTACGTTACCTGCGAAATATTTATCATGCCGTTTAAAGTCCAATGCTTGGCAAAATTATTGTGATTGTGCTCAATATAGGGGTGCTCAAGGGCGCGATTGCAAAATTCGGCGAAAATATAACAAAGGAAAGTCGTCAACCTGAACGTCGAAGATCCGCTGCAGCTCGTCTTGCTACGATAATTTCTCTTTCTTCATAGTATTGTTGGGACAAATGTGTATCTATGTTGAAACGCTGGGTTAGAGATTTTCTTGGTTTGTCAAGATTTGTTGCATTGTATTGCAGTGCTCTACTCCCCTGAGTACGGATCTGTACTGCATGGGATGTCGGTTCGCGGCTCGCCGTGTATATGGCTCGCGAAGTATTCTTTGCTAGGTAATGGTCCTGAGGTACCATTGGAACACGGGTGGTAAAGAAAATATGCTCCTCACTTCCTAGCCTGAGGGCATAAGTCCTTGAGTATTGCTCCGTTTTTTTGTATAGGTCCTTGGATGCTAACCGTAGGTTGTTAAATGATTGTTGATCAAGACGCTTAAACACCGGGTCAAAGAACTCGGGTGATGGATCTTTGAGGAGAGTGTTGAACAGGTCTTGTTGGTAGGCGGTCCGTTCTAGTGCACGGTACAGGGAGGCGCGTGGCGGGTTGGATAAAATCATCGCATCACTGAGGGGCTTGATAGGCCATCGGCCGCTTGGATCACTGTAATTGATTGGATCTCCCGAGCAATAGGCGTAAGTGTTCAGCCCACCTTTGCCGAAAGGGCTGTGGCTGTCGGGTGAGGCAAGGCGCATTGAACGAGGCAGGTACAAGCGATGGCCGTTACCAAGTAGATAACCTTCCAGCTCCGGCCATAGCCACTGGTCATTAAACCCTGAGTGGTGAGAGCCTGAACCACGAGCGTGGGTATAACCGTAGGGCGTGTAGCTGGTAATGTTTTGCTCGTGATTGCTGTAATCCGCAATAGCGGAACCTGCCTGGTCGGTCCCAAGGATTGTCGCGTTGGGCTCTGCTTTATTGGGATATTTTACTGCTGATGCACAGGCGTTGGTGCGAAAAATAATGTTAGCGCCACTGTCAGTTTTGAGAGTATGCAGTTTTGAGCCGCTATAGAAGAAGCGCTCCATGTCGTAACTCCGATGCGTGTATGAAATCTCAGAGGTTGAGTCGACTTCTTTACAAGCTCCTTTATACTCAGTGGCTGAATGCCTTTCACCTGGCAAATTTATCAGGTAGGCGCGGTAAGCCCACCACGGCAGTGGATAGAACACAGGGCGCCGAGGCGCCCCGCTAGGGTAGCGTTGTCAGAGGAACACAAACTTGGCAATAAAGATCGCGCACAGCACCCACAGGCTGGCAGAGATCTCCTTGTATTTGCCAGTACCTGCCTTCAACGCCACATAGCTGATGAAGCCCAGGGCAATACCATCGGCAACCGAGAAGGTTAGCGGCATCATGATCACCGTGACAATCGCCGGAATGCTGTCGGTGGCTTCGTCCCAGTGGATGTGTGCCATGCTGCCCATCATCAGCATCGCCACATAGATCAGCGCGCCGGCGGTCGCGTAGGCAGGAATCATCCCGGCCAGCGGTGCAAAGAACATCGCCGCAACGAATAGCAGGCCAACCACCACCGCTGTCAGGCCAGTACGACCACCGGCAGCAACACCGGCAGCACTTTCTACATAGCTGGTCACTGGCGGCACACCCACCACCGCACCAAACACGCTCGAAGCACTGTCAGCCTTCAACGCCCGCGACAGGTTCTCGATACGCCCATCCGGCGCCACCAGGTTGGCCCGCTGCGCCACGCCCATCAACGTGCCAGCGGTGTCGAACATGTGCACGAACAGGAACGCCAGCACCACGCTGATCATGCTGACGTTGAACACGCCAGCCACATCCATGGCCATCCAGGTCGGTGCCAGGCTTGGCGGCATCGACATCACCCCGCCAAACTTGACCAGCCCCAGGCCCCAGCCGGCCAGGGTAACGCCGATGATGCTGATCAGGATGGCGCCAAACACCCGCTTGTAGCTGAGGATGGCAATCAGCAAGAAGCACACCGCTGCCAGCAGCGGCCCCGGCTCATGCAGCGAGCCCAGCTTGATCAGGGTGGCGGGGCTGTCGACGATGATGCCTGCCGTTTTCAGGCCGATCAGCCCGAGAAACAATCCGACGCCGGCCCCCATGGCATGGCGCAGGCTGACGGGGATGCTGTTGAGCAACCATTCGCGCACTTTCGACAAGGTCAGGAACATGAACAGCACGCCCGAGACGAACACCGCCCCCAGCGCCGTTTCCCAGTTGTAGCCCATGGTGCCGACCACGGTGTAGGTGAAGAACGCGTTAAGCCCCATGCCCGGCGCCAGGCCCACCGGCCAGTTGGCGTACAGGCCCATCAGCAGGCAACCCAGCGCGGCGGCGATGCAGGTGGCGACGAAGGCGGCACCATGGTCGATGCCGGCGTCGGCCATGATGTTGGGGTTGACGAAGATGATGTAGGCCATGGTGATGAAGGTGGTCACCCCGGCGATCAGCTCGGTTCTGACGGTGCTGCCGTGTTGCTTGAGTTTGAAAATCCGCTCCAGCCAGCTCGTTTCGAGCGGTGGGGCAAGATCCAGCGTAGGGGCTTCGGATTTGCGGCTTTCCACAGCGAGTACTCCTCAAGTCTTTCTTGTTGTTATGGAGCCATTCCTGAGCAATGCACTTGGCGGCTCCGTGAGGGAAGGCAGACGTCTGACCGGTTTGTTGACTCATGGGTCAAGAAGTTGCTCGATGGATTATGCTTTTGTGTACAAAGAATGCAAATAATGTTTTATGTTTTGTGTGCGCAATGCGTCGTACAACGGCTATATAGGTAAAACGCCCCCTGCGGAATCGCCTCAGCCTGTGTACAATGGCGCCATACTTTCTCTTCGTGCCTCGAGAGCCCATGAACGAACAGCTGCAACCTCTGAAAAAACCTGCACGTGTCGGCAAGGCCGGCCGCAGCGGTACCCAGGACGACATCGTCTACGCGCATATTTTCGAGGCGATCCTCGAGCAGCGTCTGGCACCGGGCACCAAGTTGAGCGAGGAAGCGCTGGGCGAAATCTTTGGCGTCAGCCGCACCATCATCCGCCGCGCCTTGTCGCGCCTGGCCCACGAAAGCGTGGTGCTGCTGCGGCCGAACCGCGGTGCGGTGGTGGCCAGCCCGACGGTGGAAGAAGCGCGCCAGGTGTTCTTCTCGCGGCGCATGGTGGAGCGGGCCATTACCGAACTGGCCGTGCAGCACGCCACCCTGGATCAGCTGAATGAGCTGCGGCAGATGGTGCGCGAGGAGCGCGACAGCTTCTCGCGTGGCGACCGTGGCGCCGGCATTCGCCTTTCCGGCGAGTTCCACCTCAAGCTGGCCGAGGCAGCGGGCAATGCACCGCTGGTGAGCTTCCAGCGCAGCCTGGTGTCGCAAACCTCGCTGATCATTGCCCAGTACGAAACCGGCACCCGCTCGCATTGCTCGTATGACGAGCACATGCAGCTGATCGATGCCATCGAGGCGCGTGATGCCGAGCAGGCGGTAAGCCTGATGATGCACCACATGGACCACATCGACAGCAAGCTGAACCTGGACGAGGAAAGCGCCTCGGACGACCTGCATGCAGTGTTCTCGCATTTGCTGAAAAAGCCCAAGGCTTCCGCCAAGGGTTGATCGTTTGCCTGGGTGATCGAAGGGCAAGCGCTTAAGCCAGGCCTTGGGCAGACTCTGTGGGAGCGGGCGTGCCCGCGAACACGGGCAACGCCCGTGCCATCCACCGCGGTGCTTGCTTCGCGGGCACGCCCGCTCCCACAGAGACCATTGCCATTCCTCGCCATTAGCCAAAGGTCTGCTAAATTCTTGTGGGCAAACCTTCATCAAGCAGTTGGGCTTGCGCATCCATTGCGTTCCACTACTTGTTGAGGAAAGGTCCATGACCATGTCTCTGGGTAAACGAATGGGTGCCGAGCTGATCGGCACCTTCTGGTTAGTGCTTGGCGGCTGTGGCAGTGCAGTACTCGCAGCCAGTTCTCCTGTAGGCATCGGCGTTCTCGGTGTCGCTTTCGCCTTCGGCCTCACGGTGCTGACCATGGCCTTCGCCATCGGCCATATCTCTGGCTGTCACCTCAACCCTGCCGTGTCGTTCGGCCTGGTGGTGGGCGGGCGATTCCCGGCCAAAGAGCTGTTGCCCTACGTGATCGCACAAGTGACTGGCGCCATCCTGGCTGCGGGTGTGATCTATCTCATCGCCAGCGGCAAGGCCGGTTTCGAATTGTCTTCGGGGCTGGCTTCGAACGGGTACGCCGACCATTCCCCCGGCGGCTACACGCTGGGGGCGGGCTTTATCAGTGAAGTGGTGATGACCGCCATGTTCCTGGTGGTGATCATGGGCGCCACGGACTCCCGTGCGCCGGCAGGCTTTGCACCCATCGCCATAGGCTTGGCCCTGACCCTGATCCACCTGATCTCCATTCCGGTGACCAATACCTCGGTCAACCCCGCGCGTAGCACGGGGCCGGCCTTGTTCGTCGGTGGCTGGGCCCTGCAACAGCTGTGGCTGTTCTGGGTGGCGCCGCTGATTGGGGCGGCAATCGGCGGCGCACTGTACCGGGGGCTTGCCAAAGAACCTTAGCGCTGGTGCACGCAGCGCCCGGCAGCGTAGGTTTCACGCACGGTGCGGTCATCGCCCAGGGTGGTGAGCACGAACAGGGTCTCTTCGATGCTGTTGGATTGCTGAATCCGGTAGTCCAGCAGCGGCGTGGCCTTGTAGTCCAGCACCACGAAGTCGGCATCGTTGCCGGGGCGCAGGCTGCCGATGCGGTCGTCCAGGCGCAGCGCACGGGCACCGCCCAGGGTCGCCAGGTACAGTGACTTGTACGGGTGCAGGCGCGCGCCTTGCAGTTGCATCACCTTGTACGCTTCGTTCAGCGTATTGAGCAGCGAGAAGCTGGTACCGGCACCCACATCGGTGCCCAGGCCAACATTGACCTTGAAGCGCTCCGCTTGCGGCAGGTTGAACAGGCCGCTGCCGAGGAACAGGTTGGAGGTAGGGCAGAAGGCCACCGCCGAGCCGGTTTCAGCCAGGCGCTGGCATTCTTCGTCGCACAGGTGCACGCCGTGGGCGAACACCGAGCGCTCGCCCAGCAGCTCGAAGTGGTCGTAGACGTCCAGGTAGCCCTTCTGCTCGGGGAACAGCGACTTGACCCAGTCGATTTCCTTGAGGTTTTCCGACAGGTGCGTGTGCATGTACACGCCTGGGTGTTCCTTCAGCAGTTGCCCGGCCAGGGTCAATTGCTCCGGTGTGCTGGTTGGCGCAAAGCGTGGGGTGACCGCATAGTGCAGGCGGCCCTTGCCGTGCCAGCGCTCGATCAGCGCCTTGCTTTCGGCATAGCCGGATTCCGCGGTGTCGGTCAGGTAGTCCGGGGCGTTGCGGTCCATCATCACCTTGCCGGCGATCAGGCGCAGGTCCAGGCGCTCGGCCTCTTCGAACAGGGCATTGACCGATTCCGGGTGCACGCTGCCGAACACCAGCGCGGTGGTGGTGCCGTTGCGCAGCAGTTCCTTGAGGAAGATCTTCGCTACCTGGTCGGCGTGGTCTTTGTCGGCGAACTGCTTTTCACACGGGAAGGTGTAGGTGTTCAGCCAGTCCAGTAGTTGCTCGCCGTAGGAGCCGATCATGCCGGTCTGTGGGAAATGAATATGGGTATCGATAAAGCCCGGGGTGATCAGCGCGTCCTGGTAGTGCTCCACCGGGATGTCGGCGGCCAGTGTCGGCAGCAGGTCGCCGGCATGGCCAATGGCGCTGATGCGGCCATCGTCGACTACCAGCAGGCCGTCTTCAAAGTACTCATGGGATGCCTCCAGGCCCACCTCGGCCGGGTCGGCGATGCTGTGCAGGATGGCGGCACGGTAGGCTTTGCGGGTAACGGTCATAACACACTCGTCAAATGGCTTGGCTGCGCCGGGAGGGCGGCAGCAACTGGGCAATGGGGCCGGCATTGGCGGCAGCGTCGTGCTGGCCGAAGCAGGCGTTGTAGGTGGCGATGATTTCGCCGGCAATGGACACGGCGATTTCGATGGGTAGCTTGCCCTTCACCTCTGGCAGGCCCATCGGGCAGCGCATGCGCGCCAGCACGGCATCGTCGTAGCCACGCTCGCGCAGGCGGTGCTCGAACTTGACCCGTTTGGTTTTCGAGCCGATCAGGCCGAACCAGGTGAAGTCGTTGCGCTTGAGAATGGCGGCGGTCAGTTCCAGGTCGAGCTGGTGGTTGTGGGTCATGACGATGCAGTAGCAGCCTGGTGGCAGCTCTGAGACTTCGTCGACCGGCTCCTCACTGACGACCTTGGTCACCCCGTTGGGGATGAGTTCGGGGAATTCCTGTTCACGCGAGTCGATCCAGCGTACCCGGCAGGGCAGCGCGGCGAGCAAGGGTACCAGAGCCCGGCCGACATGGCCCGCGCCGAACACGGCGATCTGCGCCTGTACCGCAGCCATGGGTTCGAACAGCAGCACGGTGACGCCACCGCAGCACTGGCCCAGGCTGGCGCCGAGGCTGAAGCGCTCCAGGTGCGGTGTGGTGCGCTGCTCTTCGAGCATTTGCCGGGCGATGTGCAGGGCCTTGTATTCCAGGTGGCCGCCGCCGATGGTGTCGAACAGGGCGCTGGCGCTGACGACCATCTTCGAGCCGGCGTTGCGCGGGGTCGAGCCGCGCTCTTCGATGATGGTCACCAGTACGCAGGCTTCGCCGCGGGACTGGTGGTCGGCGAGGGCGTTGATCCATTGGTGCATGATGCAACCTCTCTATGTCGCGCCGCAGATCCTGTGGGAGCGGGCGTGCCCGCGAAGAGGGCAGTTAAGCCACCATCGCATTCGCGGGCATGCCCGCTCCCACAGGGCTCCTCACTGTCAGTGGGTGACGGTTTCCAGTTCCTGTTCGGCAGGTTGCGCGGCAGCCACCGCCTTGCGCATCTGCTCACAGCCCCACAGCACCCGCTCCGGTGTTGCCGGTGCGTCAATGTTCGGCTGCACCCGGTAATCGGCAATGCTCGCCACGGCGTCCTTGATCGCACACCAGGCGGCGATGCCAAGCATGAACGGTGGCTCGCCCACGGCCTTGGAATGGAACACGGTGTCTTCCGGGTTCTTGCGGTTTTCCACCAGCTTTACCCGCAAATCCAGCGGCATGTCGGCTACCGCCGGGATCTTGTAGCTGGCCGGGCCGTTGGTCATCAGCTTGCCCTTGGCGTTCCACACCAACTCTTCGGTGGTCAGCCAGCCCATGCCCTGGATGAAGCCGCCCTCCACCTGGCCGATGTCGATGGCCGGGTTCAGCGAATCGCCCACGTCGTGCAGGATGTCGGCGCGCAGCATCTTGTATTCGCCGGTCAGGCTATCGACGATCACTTCCACGCAGGCGGCGCCAAAGGCGAAGTAGTAGAACGGCCGGCCACGCGCCTGGCTACGGTCGTAGTAGATTTTTGGCGTGCGGTAGAAGCCGGTGCTGGACAGCGACACCTGGGCGAAGTAAGCCAGCTGCACCAGTTGCTCGAAGCTGACGATCTGGTCGCGCACGCGTACATGGCCATTGCGGAACTCGACGTCTTCCTCGGTGACGTTGTAGTGCCGTGCGGCGAACTCGGTGAGGCGTTTCTTGAGGATTTCAGCAGCGTTCTGCGCCGCCTTGCCGTTCAGGTCGGCGCCGCTGGAAGCAGCGGTCGGCGAAGTGTTGGGCACCTTGTCGGTGTTGGTGGCGGTGATCTGGATACGGCTGAAATCGACCTGGAACACCTCGGCCACCACCTGCGCCACCTTGGTATTCAGGCCTTGGCCCATCTCGGTGCCGCCGTGGTTCAGGTGGATGCTGCCGTCGGTATAGATGTGGATCAGCGCACCGGCCTGGTTGAGGAAGGTGGCGGTGAACGAGATGCCGAACTTGACCGGCGTCAGCGCCAGGCCCTTTTTCAGTACCGGGCTGTTGGCATTGAAGCGGCGGATCGACTCACGGCGCTCGGCATAGTCGCTGCTGGTTTCCAGGTCGGCGGTCATCTCTTCGAGCATGTTGTGCTCGACGGTCTGGTAGTAGTGGGTGACGTTACGCTCGGTCTTGCCGTAGTAGTTGGCCTTGCGCACGGCCAGCGGGTCGCGGCCCAGGTGACGGGCGATATGGTCCATGACCTGCTCGATGGCAACCATGCCCTGCGGGCCGCCAAAGCCGCGGTAAGCCGTGTTGGAAGCGGTGTTGGTCTTGCAGCGGTGGCCGTGCACGGTGGCATCGCCAAGGTAGTAGGCGTTGTCGGAGTGGAACATGGCGCGGTCGACGATCGAGCCGGACAGGTCGGGGGAGTAACCGCAGTTGCCGGCCAGGTCGAAGTTGATGCCGTGCAGGCGACCGTTGTCGTCAAAGCCCACGTCATACTCGACGTAGAACGGGTGGCGCTTGCCGGTCATGGTCATGTCTTCGACCCGTGGCAGGCGCATCTTGGTCGGTTGGCCAGTCAGGCGTGCCACCACTGCGCACAGGCATGCCGGGCTGGCGGCCTGGGTTTCCTTGCCGCCAAAACCGCCACCCATGCGGCGCATGTCCAGCACCACCTTGTTCATCGGCACGTCGAGCACTTCGGCGACCAGTTTCTGCACTTCGGTAGGGTTCTGCGTAGAGCAGTAGACGATCATGCCGCCGTCTTCGGTGGGCATCACCGAGGAAATCTGCGTTTCCAGGTAGAAGTGTTCCTGGCCGCCGATATGCAGGGTGCCTTGAATACGGTGCGGGGCGCCCGCCAGGGCCGTCGCGGAATCACCGCGCTGGTGGGTGTGGCTGTCGAGCACGAAGTGTTTCTTGCGCAGCGCATCGACTACATCCAGCACCGGTTCCAGGTCTTCATATTCCACAATGGCGGCCATGGCCGCACGGCGGGCGGTTTCCAGGTCGCGGGCCGCGACGGCAAGCACCGGCTGGCCGAAGAACTCGACCTTGTCGATGGCCAGCAGCGGGTCGCCGGCCACCACCGGGCCGATGTCTTTCAGGCCGGGGATGTCTTCATGGGTGATGGCGATGCGCACACCCTCGAAGGCATAGCAGGGCGTGGTGTCGATGCGCAGGATGCGCGCATGGGCGCGGTCGGCGGTGCGCGCATACACGTGCAACTGGTTGGGGAATTCCAGGCGGTCGTCAATATACTGCGCCTCGCCGGATACATGCTTGTCGGCACTGTCGTGCTTGACGCTGCGGCCAACCCCGGTGGTCAGGCCCTGGCTGAACAGTTCGGCCATCTCGGCCTGGCTTTTGGCTACGTGATGGTTAGACATAAGCGGTCACCCGGGTTTCGATATACGGCGTTTGCTGTTCGATGAAGTATTTGCGCAGCAGGTTCTGCGCAGTCAGCAGGCGGTATTCCTTGCTGGCGCGGAAGTCGCTGAGCGGGGTGAAATCTTCGGCCAGGGCCTGGCAGGCGCGCTCGATGGCAGCCTGGTTCCACGGCTTGCCGCGCAATGCGGCTTCACAGGCGCGGGCGCGTTTGGGGATGGCCGCCATGCCGCCGAATGCAATGCGCACACCGCTGACCACGCCGTCTTCGATGCTGAGGTTGAAAGCCGCGCACACGGCGGAAATGTCGTCGTCCAGGCGCTTGGACACTTTGTAGGCGCGGAACGCCCAGTCGTGGGTAGCGCGCGGCACGATGATCTTCTCGATGAACTCGCTGTCCTGGCGGGCAGTGATGCGGTAGTCGATGAAGTAGTCCTCCAGCGCCATGGTGCGCTGACGCTCGCCTTGGCGCAGGACGATTTGCGCGTCCAGGGCAATCAGCAGGGGTGGCGAGTCACCGATGGGCGAAGCGTTGCCGATGTTCCCGCCCAGGGTGCCCTGGTTGCGGATTTGCAGCGAGGCAAAACGGTGCAGCAGGTCGCCGAAGTCCGGGTATTCCTCGTGAAGTGCGCCGTAGCAGTCGGTGAGCGGGGTGGCAGCGCCGATTTCCAGGTGGCTGGCGGTTTTCTCGATGCGCTTGAGTTCGGCCACGTGGCCGACATAGATCATCACCGGCAGGGTCTTGTGGAACTGGGTGACTTCCAGGGCCAGGTCGGTGCCGCCGGCCAGCAGGCGGGCTTCGGGGTGCGAGCTGTACAGGTCGGCCAGGTCGGCCACGGTCAGCGGCACCAGGCAGCGTTTGTCGCCGCTGTTCAGCTCGCCGGTCTGGGTTGGGGCAATGGCCTTCAGGCGGCTGATGGTTTGCGTTTGTTGGGCATCGAACTGGTCGCGGCAGGGCTGGCGGCAGCTTTGCTCGGCGGCGTCGAGGATCGGCCGGTAGCCCGTGCAGCGGCACAGGTTGCCGGCCAGGGCTTCCTGGGCCTGGTGCAGGTCAGGGCCGCTGCTGTTCTTTTGCAGGGCGAACAGCGACATCACGAAGCCGGGGGTGCAGAAGCCGCATTGCGAGCCATGGCAATCGGCCATGGCCTGTTGCACGCTGTGCAGCTGACCTTGGTGCTTGAGGCCTTCGACACTGATCAGTTGCTTGCCGTGCAGCGACGAGACAAACGTCAGGCATGAGTTGAGGCTGCGATAACGCAGGCTGTCGTTGCCCTGTTCGTCCTGGGTCAGTTCGCCGACCACCACGGTGCAGGCGCCGCAGTCACCACTGGCGCAGCCCTCCTTGGTGCCAGGTTTGCCCAGGTGCTCGCGCAGGTACTGCAGCACCGTCATGTTCGGGTCCAGGGCGTGCTCACTGCGCAACTCCTGGTTGACAAGAAACTGGATCACGGGGATAGCCTCGCAATGGTTTTATTGTTGTTGGGTGGACTCTAAGCAACACCTGTCTGGCAGGTCAATATTTTTCTGACTCAAAGGTCAAGAAATTACTCGTGTCCATGCCCGGCCGAACACAATCACCCTATTCAAAGCATAGATCGCGCCGGGCGCGGGGCTGTCTGGCGGGTCAAATAAACCGGCTTGCCCCTCTGCGCGATTACCGGTCAAGTACGCTACAATCCGCCCCTTGTGCCCAGTTCAATGATTTTGAAGGAAAACCATGACGTTCAAGGCCCCGGACAGCCTTTCCGAGCAGATTGCCGATTACCTGGCCGAACGCATCATCCGTGGCGAGCTGGCGCCAGGCGAGCGTATCCAGGAGCAGAAGGTCACCCAGGCGCTCAACGTCAGCCGCGGCTCGGTGCGCGAAGCGTTGCTCATCCTTGAGCGCCGCCACCTGGTGGCAATCCTGCCGCGCCGGGGCGCCCACGTAACCGAACTGGATGAGCGCAGCGTGCGCAGCCTGTGTTCATTGATGGGCGAGTTCTACATCCTGCTGGGCAACGCGGTTGCGCAAAAATGGCGCACCGAGGCCGACCTGCGCCCGTTTCTGGAGATCCAGCAGCGCTTGCAGCGCGCCCATGACCAGCTGGATATCAAGGCCTTCGTCGCCGACAGCTTTGCGGTAATGCGGGCGGCATACCCGTTTGCCGACAACCCGTTCCTGCAGGAAACCGTGGAAAACCTGCAACCGGCCATGAGCCGTGCCTACTACCTGTCGCTGGACCAGCGCCAGGCCAACATGATCGACTACCTCGACCTGTTCGCCCGCTTGCTCGAAGCTGTGGTCGCCCGCGATTTGCCGCGCATTCGCGAGGTGCTTACCGCCTACGGCCAGCGCAGCTGCGAACTGGTGCTGGCGGCGCTGGCCCGAGGCTGACCGATGCGGCTGAAGTGCATTCGCCTGGCCGGGTTCAAGTCGTTCGTCGACCCTACCACGGTCAACTTCCCCAGCAACATGGCGGCCGTGGTCGGCCCCAACGGCTGTGGCAAGTCCAACATCATCGACGCGGTGCGCTGGGTGATGGGCGAGAGTTCGGCGAAGAACCTGCGCGGCGAGTCGATGACCGACGTCATCTTCAACGGCTCCAGCGGCCGCAAGCCAGTCAGCCAGGCCAGCATCGAACTGGTGTTCGACAACAGCGAAACCACCCTGGTTGGCGAGTATGCCGCCTACGCCGAGATCTCGATCCGGCGCAAGGTCACCCGCGACGGGCAGAACAGCTATTACCTCAACGGCACCAAGTGCCGCCGCCGCGACATCACCGATATTTTCCTTGGTACCGGCCTGGGGCCACGCAGCTATTCGATCATCGAGCAGGGCATGATCTCCAAGCTGATCGAGGCCAAGCCCGAGGAACTGCGCAACTTCATCGAGGAAGCGGCCGGCATTTCCAAGTACAAGGAACGCCGCCGCGAAACCGAGAACCGCATCCGCCGCACCCAGGAAAACCTGGCCCGCCTGACCGACCTGCGCGAAGAGCTGGAACGCCAGCTGGAGCGCTTGCACCGCCAGGCCCAGGCGGCCGAGAAGTACCGTGAGTACAAGGCCCAGGAGCGCCAGATGAAGGCGCGCCTGTCGGCGTTGCGCTGGCGTGACCTGGATGAACGGGTGCGCCAGCGCGAGTCGGTGATTGGCGACCAGGATGTGTCCCATGAGGCGCTGGTGGCCGAGCAGCGCAATGCCGATGCCAGCATCGAGCGCCTGCGCGACGGCCATCATGAGCTGTCCGAACGCTTCAATCAGGTGCAGGGCCGCTTCTATTCGGTAGCCGGCGATATTGCCCGGGTCGAGCAGAGCATCCAGCATGGCCAGCAGCGCCTGCGCCAGTTGCAGGACGACTTCAAGGAAGCTGAGCGCACGCGGCTGGAAACCGAATCGCACCTGGGCCACGACCGCACCTTGCTGGCCACCCTTGGCGAAGAGCTGGCCATGCTCGAACCCGAGCAGGAAATGACCCTCGCCGCTGCCGAAGAAGCTGCTGCTGCCCTTGAAGAGGCCGAGTCGGGCATGCACGGCTGGCAGGAACAGTGGGACAACTTCAACAGCCGCTCCGCCGAACCGCGCCGCCAGGCTGAAGTGCAGCAGGCGCGCCTGCAACAGCTGGAAGCCAGCCTGGAGCGTCTGGCCGAGCGTCAGCGCAAGCTGGGTGAAGAGCGTGAGCAACTGGGTATCGACCCACAGGATGCCGCCATGCTCGAACTGGCTGAGCAGCTGGCCAGCAGCGAAATGCTGCTGGAAGAACTGCAACTGTCCGAAGAGCAGGTGGTGGAGCGCGTAGAAGGTGTGCGTGAGCAGCTGCATCAGGCCACCCAGGCACAGCAGCAGGCGCAAGGTGACCTGCAGCGCCTGGGCGGTCGCCTGGCCTCTCTGGAAGCCTTGCAGCAGGCAGCCCTGGAGCCGGGTGCAGGTGCGGCTGACTGGCTGCAAGGCCAGGGCCTGGAGCAAAAGCCGCGGCTGGCTGAAGGCTTGCGGGTGGAGCCGGGCTGGGAGCTGGCTGTGGAAACGGTGCTGGGTGCCGACCTGCAAGCCGTGCTGGTGGATGATTTCAATGGCCTCGATTTTGCCGCTCTGGAGCAGGGTGAATTGCGCTTGCTGGTGGCGGGCAGTGCCGGCTCATCGTTGCCCGGCAGCCTGCTGGAGAAGGTTGAAGGCCGCGTCGATCTGGCACCCTGGCTGGGCCAGATCAAACCTGTGGAAGACCTGGCTCAGGCACTGGCGCAACGTGCATCGCTTGGCGAAGGGCAGAGCCTGGTCAGCCGCGATGGTTACTGGGTTGGTCAGCACTTCCTGCGGGTTTGTCGTGGCGGTGACGCACAAGGCGGTGTGCTGGCGCGCGGGCAGGAAATCGAGCGCCTGGGCCAGGAGCAACAGGAACAGGAAGCGGCGCTGGAACAGCTGGAGCAACAGCTACAGGCCCTGCGTGAGCAGCAATTGGACCAGGAAGAGCAGCGCGAACAGCTGCGCCGCCGCAGCCAGGAAGAAAACCGCCTGCACGGCGAGCTCAAGGCCAGCCTTTCGGCCAGCCGTGCCCGCGCCGAGCAGGTCGAGCTACGCCGCCGACGCCTGCTGGAAGAGCTGGCCGAGCTGGACGAACAGCGCGCTCTGGAGCACGAGCAACTGGGTGAGTCACGCCTGTTGCTGCAAGAAGCCCTGGAGCTGATGGCCCAGGACACCGAGCAGCGCGAGCAGTTGATGGCCCGCCGCGACACCCTGCGTGAAAGCCTCGACCGGGTGCGCCAGGATGCCCGCCAGCACAAGGACCACGCCCACCAGTTGGCCGTGCGCCTGGGCTCGCTGCGTGCGCAACACGACTCCACCCGTCAGGCCCTGGAGCGCCTGGAGCAGCAGGCTGCGCGCCTGACCGAACGCCAGGAGCAACTGAGCCTTAACCTGGAGGAGGGCGAGGCGCCGCAGGAAGAGCTGCGCCTGAAGCTTGAAGAGCTGCTGGAGCGGCGCATGAGTGTCGATGAGGAAATGCGCAAGGCCCGCCTGCACATGGACGAAGCCGACCGCGAACTGCGCGACGCCGAAAAGCGCCGCACTCAGGCCGAGCAACAGGCGCTGGTGTTACGCGGCCAGCTGGAACAGTTGCGCCTGGAGTGCCAGGGCCTGGATGTGCGACGCAAGACCTTGCAGGAGCAGCTGCTGGCCGACGGCTACGACCTGCAAGGGGTTCTCGCCACCCTGGAGGCCGAGGCCACCGAACAGGGTACCGAACAGGAGCTGGAGCAGCTCGATGGGCGCATCCAGCGCCTGGGTGCAATCAACCTGGCCGCCATTGAAGAGTACGAACAGCAGTCCGAGCGCAAGCGCTACCTGGACGCCCAGGATGCCGACCTCGTCGAAGCGCTGGAGACCCTGGAAAACGTCATCCGCAAGATCGACAAGGAAACGCGCAATCGCTTCAAGGATACCTTTGATCAGATAAATGCCGGATTACAGGCACTTTTCCCAAAAGTTTTCGGTGGCGGCAGCGCTTATCTGGAACTGACGGGCGAAGATCTACTCGATACAGGGGTGACGATCATGGCGCGACCACCGGGCAAGAAGAACAGCACCATCCATCTGCTGTCCGGCGGCGAAAAGGCACTGACCGCGTTGGCGCTGGTGTTTGCCATCTTCAAGTTGAACCCCGCACCGTTCTGCATGCTCGACGAGGTCGATGCGCCGCTGGACGATGCCAACGTCGGGCGTTACGCCCGCCTGGTTAAGGAAATGAGTGAAACGGTGCAGTTCATCTACATCACCCATAACAAGATTGCCATGGAGATGGCGGACCAATTGATGGGGGTGACCATGCATGAGCCGGGCTGTTCACGTCTTGTTGCAGTTGATGTGGAGGCGGCCATGGCCATGGTCGACGCGTGATGCGTGACAATGGGGGCACATTCTGTAGCGAAATGCCCCCGCCATGTGCGACAGACGGTGTAAAGTTGTCTTTGGTCGTGCTAGCTTAATGTCACTCGTTTTTTGCGTGGGTAAAACGCCTGTCAGAACATAGAGTTGGCGCCACGTGTTAAAGGGCTTTGAACCCTTTGTTTTCAAGCATATTTTTATAGAGGCACGGGATTACATGGAAATCGGTCTGCGCGAGTGGCTGATCGTCATCGGCATCATTGTCATTGCCGGGATTCTTTTCGACGGCTGGCGCCGCATGCGCGGCGGGAAAGGCAAGTTGAAATTCCGTCTGGATCGCAGCTATTCCAACCTGCCGGACGATGAGGGTGGCGGTGCCGAGGTGCTTGGCCCGTCGCGCGTGCTGGACAACCACAAGGAGCCTGAGCTGGACGAAAGCGACTTGCCGTCGCTCAGCGCTTCCGGGCGTGATCGCGAGCGCGAGCCCAAGCCAGCCAAGGCCGGCAAGCGTGGCAAACGCACCGCCGCCGCTGACGCACAACAGGGCGACCTGAACCTGAGCGCCGAGCCGCGCGAGCCCGACCTGTTCGCTGACAGCGATGACGATTTTGACGCCGACAACACCCGTAGTAACGGTGCGGCACCTGCCAGCAGCAGCGTCAAGGAGCTGCCACCGGCCGAGGAAGTGCTGGTCATCAGCGTGATTTCCCGCGACGAAGGCGGCTTCAAAGGCCCGGCGTTGCTGCAGAACATTCTGGAAAGTGGCCTGCGCTTTGGCGAAATGGACATCTTCCACCGCCACGAGAGCATGGCCGGCCACGGCGAGGTGCTGTTCTCCATGGCCAACGCGGTCAAGCCGGGTGTGTTCGACCTGGACGACATCGACCACTTCAGTACCCGTGCCGTCAGCTTCTTCCTCGGCCTGCCGGGTCCGCGTCATCCGAAGCAGGCCTTCGACGTGATGGTGGCCGCAGCCCGCAAGCTGGCCCACGAACTGAACGGCGAGCTCAAGGACGACCAGCGCAGCGTGCTGACCGCCCAGACCATCGAGCATTATCGCCAGCGCATTGTCGAGTTCGAGCGCCGTGCGCTGACCCAGAAACGCTGACAGATCCAGACGAAAGAGCAGCCTGAGGGCGTGCTGGTCGGTTCAGGTGTTGTTGTTGCCTGTTTCGGCCCTATCGCCGGCAAGCCAGCTCCCACAGGAGTACCACTGCCTTCCAGGCCTATGGTGTACCTGTGGGAGCTGGCTTGCCGGCGATAGGGCCAGGACAGACAATTGCTAATCCAGACCCCAGACACCACTCGAGGCTGCTCTTTTGCTTTGCAAGAGAAGACAATCCCATGACCGCCGAAACCCGTATCCACGAACTGCGCGCCGAGCTGGACCAGCACAACTACCGCTACTACGTGCTCGATGAACCCAGCGTGCCCGATGCCGAATACGACCGCCTGTTCAATGAGCTGAAGGCGCTGGAAGCCGAACACCCGCACCTGGTAACACCCGACTCGCCCACCCAGCGCGTTGGCGGTGCTGCCCTGGCCGCATTCAGTCAAGTACGCCACGAAGTCCCCATGCTCAGCCTGGGCAACGCCTTCGAGGAAGCCGACCTGCGCGAGTTCGGCCGCCGCGTAGTCGAAGGCCTCGACCAGCCCGGCGCGGTCGACTACAGCTGTGAGCCCAAGCTCGACGGTTTGGCCGTGAGCCTGCTGTATCGCGATGGTAAATTGGTGCAGGGCGCCACCCGTGGCGACGGCACCACCGGCGAAGACATCAGCGCCAACGTGCGCACCGTGCGCAACATCCCGCTCAAGCTGCAGGGCGAGGGCTGGCCGGCAGTGCTCGAGGTGCGTGGCGAGGTGTACATGAGCAAGGCTGGTTTCGACCGGCTCAATGCCGCCCAGGCCGAGGCCGGCGGCAAGACCTTCGCCAATCCGCGCAACGCCGCAGCGGGCAGCCTGCGTCAGCTGGATTCGAAAATTACCGCCAGCCGCCCATTGGAGTTTTGCTGCTACGGCGTCGGCCAACTGTCCGAGAGCATCGGCGATAGCCATATCGGCATTCTTGAGCAGCTCAAGGCCTGGGGCATGCCGATCAGTCGCGAGCTCAAGCATGCGGCGGGGATCGAAGAGTGTCTGGATTACTACCGCGACATCGGCGAGCGGCGTAACAGCCTGCCGTATGAAATCGATGGCGTGGTGTTCAAGGTCAACAGCCTGGCCGCCCAGCGTGAGCTGGGCTTCCGCGCCCGTGAGCCACGCTGGGCGATTGCCCATAAGTTCCCGGCGATGGAAGAACTGACCGAAGTGCTGGACGTCGAGTTCCAGGTCGGCCGTACCGGCGCGGTAACCCCTGTGGCGCGCCTGAAGCCGGTCAAGGTGGCTGGCGTGACCGTGTCCAACGCCACCCTGCACAACATGGACGAAATCGCCCGCCTGGGCCTGCGCATTGGCGACACGGTAATTATCCGCCGCGCCGGTGATGTGATCCCGCAGGTGATGCAGGTGGTGCTGGAGCGTCGCCCGGAAGATGCGCGCCCGGTAGCAGTGCCAAGCGAGTGCCCGGTGTGTGGCTCGCAGGTCGAGCGCACCCAGCTGGTCAAGCGCAGCAAAGGCAAGGAAACCACCAGCGAAGGCGCGGTGTACCGCTGCGTCGGCCGCCTGGCCTGTGGCGCCCAGCTCAAGCAGGCGATCATTCACTACGTGTCGCGGCGCGCCATGGACATTGATGGCTTGGGTGAGAAGAGCGTCGAGCAACTGGTGGACGAAGGCCTGATCGGCTCGCCGGCTGACCTGTACAAGCTTGAGTTCGAGCAGGTTGTTGGCCTGGAAGGCTTCGCCGAGGTGTCTACCCAGAAGCTGCTCGATGCCATCGAAGCCAGCAAGCGCCCGAGCCTGGCGCGCTTCATCTACGCCCTGGGCATTCCGGATGTAGGCGAAGAGACCGCCAAGGTGCTGGCGCGCTCGCTGGGCAGCCTGGCGCGCGTGCAGCAGGCATTGCCGCAGGTGCTCACCTACTTGCCGGACATCGGCCTGGAGGTTGCCTACGAGATCCACAACTTCTTCGAAGACGAGCACAACCGCAAGGTCATCAAGCAATTGCTTGATAGCGGCATGCAGTTGCAGGACGAAGGCGAACTGGCTGCCGAGTTCGCCGCCAGCACTACCCTGGCTGGCATGATTGCCAAGCTCGATATCGCCTCGGTCGGCCCGACCGGCGCCGAAAAGCTGGTGGCCAAGCTCGACACCCTGGAGAAGATCATCGCCGCCGACGGCATCGACCTTCGCCAGGCCTTGGCGGCCAAGCAGGCTGATGCGGTGCGCGAGTTCTTCAAGGATGAAGCGAACCAGAAGCTGGCGCGGGACATCGAAGCGCAGTTGCTGGCATTCGGCATGCACTGGAGCTGCGAGAAGAAAGTTGCAGAGGGCTTGCCGCTGGCCGGCCAGACCTGGGTGCTGACCGGTACCCTGGAGCGCATGAGCCGCGACATCGCCAAGGACAAGCTGGAAAGCCTGGGCGCCAAGGTAGCCGGCTCGGTGTCTGGCAAGACCCACTGCGTGGTGGCCGGGCCTGGGGCAGGGTCCAAGCTGGCCAAGGCCAGCGAGCTTGGCGTGAAAGTGCTCGATGAAGATGCCTTCATCGCCTTCCTGGCCGGGCAGGGCATCGCCATCTAAAAGCTGAAGCCAGATCCCGGGGGCTTGCACGGTCATTGTGGGAGCGGGCATGCCCGCGAACACCGGCGAAGCCGGTGCCATACACCGCAGCGCCTGCTTCGCGGGCACGCCCGCTCCCGCAGGTAAAGTGTTCGCCCCGAGTTGGCGCTGTGCTTGTGGGGGCGACTTTCTCGCCTGCTACAGCCCCCACCCCTGACAAGTCATTGAGAAATGATGACTTTTTCTCCTCCAGAGGTTGTATCTGCCCCCAAGACCGGTACAATGGCGCCACTCGCTGCTCAGCGAGGCATGTAGTGGTGGCCCCATCGGTCCCCCCGCATTGATTACCCGTTAACCTGGTCAGGCCCGGAAGGGAGCAGCCATAGCGGGAACATCGAGTGCCGGGGTGTGGCTGGTGGGGCCGCCACCATTTCAGGCCCTTGAATTCTCAAAGGCTCATCGCCACACGTATCTTCTGTCACCTTCAGACAGGGCCGCTTGGCATTCAGTTAATGGTTTGCCGATCTCAACTCAAGTGAATGCTTGCCTTTGTGCGTGCCTTGCCGTGATAGAAAGCAAGTCCTGCCAGCAAGGACTGTGTCCATGAAGTCGTCCCCCGACCTGCCCCGGTTTCAGCAATTCACTGTGTTTTGCATTGCCTGCTTTCTGCTGTCCATAAGCTACGGCACCACCTTCCTGCTGTTGGTGAGGGTGGAGGCGTTAGGGGGCGGGGAGCGCGATGCGGGGCAGGTATTCGCTGTCGCGATGTTGAGTACCTTGCTGTCTGTTTTGGGTTCGGGGCATGTTTTGCAGCGTCTCGGCGCTGCTCGCTCGATTGCTGTCGGGGGAGTATGCCTGGTCGTTGCTTCGCTAGGCTTTGCATTGGTCTCAAGCGTGGGTGGCGCGTTGCTGGCTTGCGGCCTGATGCTTGGGGTTGGTTGGGGGCTGTTCTACACAGTAGGTCCGATCATGGTTGCCCAGATGGTCGAGCCGTCACGGCGTACCCACAGTTTTGCCCTGCTTTCCGGCAGCATGCTGACTGGCATCGGGACCGGGCCACTGTTGGGCAAGCTCGCTACTTGGGTTGCCCTGCCTTCCACGCTCGCCTTTTGGGTGGCTGCAGGCGCTGCTGCGTTGGCCGCAGCTTACTTCGCCAGGTTAGGGGCAACAGTTGCAGGTCGGCGGCCTACGGAAAAGGTTCAAGTAGGCAGGGCTAGCTCGCTTGAAGTGTTGAGTTCGCGCTCTGGCCTCTCAATTCTGATGGTAGGGCTGGGTGGGGCAATTTTCGGCACCATGGGCAGTTTCCAGACCAGCTATGCCGCCCGCCTCGGGCTCGATTACTCGATTTTCTTCATCGGCTTCATGGGCGCTGCAATTGTTTGCAGGCTGCTGCTGGCCGGCTGGGTTGTGAAGCAGCCTCCGCTGGCGACTTCGTGGGTGTTGACCGTAATCATGGCAACTGCCGTGCTGGGGTTTCACCAGTGGGTGCACAGCACTGAAAGCTACCTGGCCATGGCCATGCTCCTGGGTGTCGGCTACGGCTTGAATTACTCCGTGATAAACGGGCTGGCCGCCAACGAGGCACCGGCGGGCCTTACGGCGCAGGCGCTCCTGTTGTTCAGCTTGTCTTATTTCATTGGCGTATTCGGGTTTCCCTTTGTTGTCAGCCGGCTGATCTCGCAGCTGGGGATTGATGCAATGATGCTCAGCGTTGAAGGTGTTGCCGTGCTGGTGGTTTGCCTGAGTACGGGGCGGTGGCTGGCTTGGCGATTTTTCAAGCCTTCACTGGTCTGAATGCGGCGGAGCAGGGGTCTTGATCCTGCACACGCCGAAGTGCCAGTAACAGCGGGTACTCAGTTCTTCAGGGAAACCTGCTTGGCCTCAAGGTTCAGGCCCTTCAGGCGTTTCAACAGCGTGCTGATATTGGTACGTGCCGAACCTTCATTGGCCAGGCGCAGGCGCTTGATCGCGATAACCGAGTCGCCCACACCGGCGGTAAAGGGCGTTCGAATGATCTCCCGAAAGATAACGGTGTTCGAACTTGACTCGGTCAGCGTGTACTCAGCCTCGCAGGTGACTTCGAAATCCAGGCCAAAAATGGGTTGGTCGACGCGTAGCAGGTTGGCGCGCAGGGTATAAGCAGCGGGTGCTTCGCTAAGCAGATCGGCGCTGGCCAGCGATTGTTTGAGTGCAGCGCCAAAGTCGGGCCCGTCGATCTCGGAGGTCCAGAGCGGGTTGGTGGCATCCCCGCCATTTACTTCGGTCACCTGGATGTTGCGGTGCAAGCGCTGATCATAAAAATGCGCATCGGTTTGATCAGAGGTGACGGACATGCCGGAGATCTGGGCAGGTGAGGCGCAGCCTGTGCAGAGGGCGATAAATGCCGAGGCTAGAAGCAGGCGGAAGTAGGTCACTCGAATAGTCCTTAAGCGATAGGCCGGTAGTGCGAGACGAAGCCATGCATCGTGCATGGCTGTAACGATTGAAAGGCCGCTTTGCGCAGCATTTCAGATGCCTTTACAAGTTGTACTTTTCATCGATTTGGCGTTTGTCCAGCGTGTAACGCTTGAGGTCGATCGCATCAGACTCCAACTTGGCATCCAGTTCGTCCATGTCGTGCTTTTTCAGCGATGCAACGTGAGCTTTGGTTGCCTGGTAGTTGATGAACTCAGCAGCGTCATGCCCGCTAACTGGGTCCCAGAGTATGGAAAGCGGCCAGAACAGCAGGTTTACCACGCCAAAACCGTAGGCGCGGCCATAGAACGAACCGCCACCCGGAAGCAGGCCGAGGCCGGCAGCAAGCCCAGGGCTTTTTTCTTCAACCGCAAGGTTTCTGGCGCGATAGCTGGCAAGTTCTGACTCTTGGGCCGAATTGAGGCCGGTAGCGCAACCAGTGGTCAATGATATCAGGGCGGCAGCGGTCAGATTTCTAATTGTGGACATGCAACATTTCCTAAGTGTAAGTGCTGTTCTCGCGCACGGCTGGGCGTCGAGGCGCGTAACTTTACACTGAGTGGTGGCGCATTAGAATCATTATGCCATCATCTTGTTAAAGCGATGCATCCCTTGCTTTTTCCAAGCCCCGCCGCTGAAAGCTTCATTAGCCGTTGGAATTTCGGGCATGTCAGATGATCTTCTTCCGGGCACTGCGCCGCGTGTCGCAAGCCCTTGCTCATCGCCTGCAAGCGCTTGATCCGCGCATCCAGCTCATCTGCCTTGGCCAGCAGCATTTGCCGGTCGACTTGCAGGTCCACCAGCATCGTTCCCACCTCATCCAGCGAAAACCCCGCAGCTTGTCCCAGGGCGATCAGGGCCAGCCTGTCCGCCACATCGGCTGCAAACTGCCGCCGCTGGCCGCGCCCGGCAAGTGACTTGAGCAAGCCTTTCTTCTCGTAGTAACGCAGTGTCGAAGCGGGTACGCCTGTGCGTTTGGCGACGTCGGCAATGTCCATTTCGGGCCCTTGACTTGAAGTTGACTTCAACTTCTATGCTGCGCGGCATGGTGATGACCGTCAATCTTCGAGGGATTTTTCAATGATGATTACTGCGATGTTTACAGCTGCCTTGCCGATTGGCATCGGTGCCACGATGGTGATGGACGCGTGGGGGCTGCTGCTGAGGCGGTTGGGTGTGGCCACGTTGAACTTCGCCATGGTCGGGCGTTGGGCGGGGCATCTGCTCAAGGGGCGGGTACTGCATCAAGCGATTGCCAGAGCCGAACCGGTGCGAAATGAGCTGGTGTGGGGGTGGGTGATTCATTACGCCATCGGCGTGGTGTTCGCGATGCTGCTGGTTGTGATCGTAGGGGAGGGGTGGTTGCTGTCGCCTACGTTGGTACCAGCATTAGTAGTTGGTGTGAGTACGGTCGTGGCGCCACTTTGCTTCATGCAGCCGGCGATGGGGGCGGGGTTGTTTGCGTCCAGGACGCCGACGCCTTTACGTAACTGCCTGAAGAGCCTGGCTACGCATTTTGTGTTTGGCGTGGGGTTGTTCTTGAGTGCGGGCTTGCTGGCTTTGGTGTGAGCGCGGAGCGTTCGGTCAGAGCGCTCGCTGTATAAGCATACCTGCTATCAGCAATACCCCAGTTGAGATTACTCCGAGGTAAAAGAGGATCACACCTGTCCAAGGTGAAGACGCTCTGAGGTTGCGCATTTCTTCGGCGAACACTTCCGCTTCAATCCGCGCGCTTCTAGTGTGATCTTGGGTGGAACGGTGCATTTGCTGCTCCTTGTGGCTGTATCAATCGAAGCTCAGAGTTTGCTAGCCAGTGCCATGATGCCAACGATGGTTGTGACAACTGCTGAACCCGTTGCGATTGGGTACCAGAACGCCTCCTCCCTGAGCTTACGCGCTTCTGCTACAAATTTCTGGGTCTCGGCCCTTAGCTTGTGGCCTTCATTTTGTAACTTCTCAAGTTCGAGGTACTCACGATCATCCTGAAGCATCGGGTTGTCTTTTCAAGTTGCGGCGAATTTGCCTTGGCTGGGCTCTGACTATGTGCAATCAGGGGCAGGGGTGGAATCGCCGTCTTCCAATAAAGGGTGTAGTCCATTTCCCCTCAAGGGCATTTTCTTTGCCACTGTAAAGCTAAATGGCACCGGCTTTTCCGGTGTTCGTAGGTGAGCCCCACAGCGGGCAATGTCAGGTGTACAGCAGTCAGGGGTGAGCCACAGACATGGGCTCCTGATAGCCCGCTCCCCCATACCGCTGCACAATCCGCTCGATTTCCCCCGACTGCTTCATCCTGACCAGCGCCCGCAGCAGCCCTTGGGTCGGTATCGCCGGGTCGCTACGCACCATGCAGCCCAGGTCCTGTTCCTCCAGCACCGCCAGCACCTGCAACTGCTGATCCGCTGGCAACCCTTGGTTAAACCACTGCAAAGACAGTTGATTGCTCACTGCATGCCGGTACCGTCCCGCATGCAGTTTCTGCAGCACCAGCAACTGGCTGCGGCTGTCTTCACGGCGCAGCTTGCCCTGGTCCAGCAACGGCTGCAGCGTCGAATAGGTGTAGCCCAGCACCGTGCCAATAGCCTGCGGCGGCAGATGGTCCGGGGGCATGGGGCTGCTGTCGCCCACGCGCCCTACCAGCACGTCGCGCTGGTGGATCAGCGGGATGCTCCACACAAAATCCCTGGGCCGGTCATTGAGCCACTGCGTACTGACATAGCAGCGCACGTCGATATCCCCGCTGTTCATCGCCTCTTCCAGGCGCAGGCGGGCCATGACGTGGTATTCGGGGCGTGCGCCCACTTCCCTGGCCACGGCCTGCATCAGGTCGTACAGCAACCCTTCTACCGGCTGGTCACCTTCAATACGCACCAGCGGCATGCCCCAGCTCTCTGCCACGGAGAAACGCAGCACCGGCTGTTCAGCCAGGCTGTGAGTGGACCAGAGCAATAGCAGGGCCAGTAAACTTCGCAAAGGCGTATCCTCCCTGAACAACGCGCCTGCCTCACAGCTTAGACGACTCGCACAGGGTGCAATTTTGCCCCCGCTCCGCTAGCATTAGCGCTCTTCCGCTCTATCAGGCTACGATGGTTTTTCGATGAGTTATCAGGTTCTTGCACGTAAATGGCGTCCGCGCTCGTTCCGCGAAATGGTCGGCCAGGCCCATGTGCTCAAGGCCTTGATCAATGCCTTGGACAACCAGCGCCTGCACCATGCCTATCTGTTCACCGGTACCCGGGGCGTGGGCAAGACCACTATCGCCCGTATCATCGCCAAGTGCCTGAACTGCGAAACCGGCATCACTTCCACGCCGTGCGGCACCTGTTCGGTGTGCCGGGAGATCGATGAAGGCCGTTTCGTAGACCTTATCGAAATCGACGCCGCCAGCCGCACCAAGGTCGAAGACACCCGCGAACTGCTCGACAACGTGCAGTACGCCCCGAGTCGTGGGCGTTTCAAGGTCTACCTGATCGACGAAGTGCACATGCTCTCCACCCACTCGTTCAACGCCTTGCTCAAGACGCTGGAAGAGCCGCCGCCCTACGTCAAGTTCATTCTTGCCACCACCGACCCGCAGAAGCTGCCGGCCACGATCCTGTCGCGCTGCCTGCAGTTCTCGCTGAAGAACATGAGCCCGGAACGGGTGGTCGAGCACCTGAGCCATGTACTGGCAGAAGAGAACGTGCCGTTCGAGCCGGATGCCCTGTGGCTGTTGGGTCGCGCTGCCGATGGCTCCATGCGTGATGCCATGAGCCTGACGGACCAGGCCATTGCCTTTGGCGAAGGCAAGGTGATGGCCGCCGATGTGCGGGCCATGCTTGGCAGCCTTGACCACGGCCAGGTTTATGGCGTGCTGCAGGCGTTGCTTGAAGGCGATGCCCGGGCCTTGCTGGAGGCCGTGCGCAACCTGGCCGAGCAGGGCCCGGACTGGGCTGGCGTGCTGGCTGAAATGCTCAACGTGCTGCACCGGGTGGCCATTGCCCAGGCGCTGCCTGAGGCGGTCGATAACGGCCAGGGCGACCGTGAGCAGGTGCTGGCGCTGGCCCAGGCGCTGCCGGCCGAGGACGTGCAGTTCTATTACCAGATGGGCCTGATCGGCCGTCGTGACCTGCCGTTGGCGCCGGACCCGCGTGGCGGTTTCGAAATGGTCCTGCTACGCATGCTGGCGTTCCGCCCGGCCGATACCGACGACGCACCGAAACCGGTGCTAAAGCCAGTGGGGATCAGCCAGGCCACAGCTGATCCTGCAACACCAGTGGCAGCGACGGCAGTTGCCGTAGCGCCGCCAGCTGTTGTGGTAGAACCTGCTGCGCCACAAGTACAGGCCCCCGCGCCAGTCGAACCGCTGCCTCAGCTGGTGGCCGAACCTGTTGCGACCGTCGAGCCTGCGCCTGCTCCTGCCAGTGCACCTGCAGCAGAGCCGGTGGCAGAAGTCGTCGACCTGCCATGGGAGGAACCCGTGGCAGCGCCTGAGGCAGCGTTAGCCGAGCCAGAACCCGTGCAGGCACCGGCGCCCGTACCTGCTGCGCCAGTGCCACAGGCTGCCCCGGCCGACGATGACGAACCGCCTTTCGACCCGTCTGCCTATGCCGCCGTGGGCATGGATCGCGACGACGAGCCGCCGCTGGACGAGGACTATTACGGCGGTGAAAGCGACCCCGTCGGTTTCAGCTACCTCGACGAACTGGCCGAGCATGTCCAGGAAGAGGCGCCCAAGCCGGCAGCCCAGCCGCTGCCAGCGGCCAAGCCGGCCACGGGCCTGGCCCTGCAATGGCTGGAATTATTCCCGCAGTTGCCTGTGTCCGGGATGACAGGCAACATCGCGGCAAACTGTACGCTGATCAGCGCAGACGGCGACGACTGGCTGCTGCACCTTGACCCGGGCCAGGGTGCGCTGTTCAACAGCACCCAGCAGCGCCGCCTGAACGAGGCGCTCAACCAACACCTGGGGCGTACGCTGAACCTGCGCATCGAGCTGATCCTGCCCGAACAGGAAACCCCGGCCCAGGCTGCAGCGCGCAAACGTGCCGAGCGGCAGCAGGACGCGGTCACCTCGATCGAGCAGGATCCATTGATCCAGCAGATGATCAAGTTGTTCGGCGCCAAGGTGCGGCAGGATACTATTGAGCCTGTAGAGGCCCTGGCCAATCAGGGCCAGTAACGGATAACCATGCGGCCGGCCCTGCGCCGGGCCGCATCACATGACCCAATCGAGGTATACCCCCATGATGAAAGGTGGCATGGCCGGCCTGATGAAGCAGGCCCAGCAGATGCAGGAAAAGATGCAAAAGATGCAGGAAGAGCTGGCCAACGCCGAAGTCACCGGTCAGTCCGGTGGTGGCTTGGTGAGCGTGGTGATGACCGGTCGTCACGACGTCAAGCGCGTCAGCATCGACCAGAGCCTGATGTCGACCGAAGAGGACGACAAGGAAGTGCTTGAAGACCTGATCGCCGCCGCGCTGAACGACGCTGTGCGCAAGGTCGAGCAGAGCAGCCAGGAAAAGATGGGCGGCATGACCGCTGGCATGCAACTGCCGCCAGGCTTCAAGATGCCGTTCTAAGGGCATTGCGATACCGAAAACCGCCGCTGGCAACAGCGGCGGTTTTTTTGTGCGTACTCGCAGCCGTCGCGGTCTGCTTTTATTGTGGGAGCGGCCTAGCGTCGCGATTGGGCTGCGCAGCCGCCCCAGGGTTTCAGCTTCGCCGCATGAATTGCCGGGGCTGCTGCGCAGCCCAATCGCGACGCAAGGCCGCTCCCACAAAAAAGCAGACCGCGTAAGCTTGGGGTGAGCTGATTTGACGCCACTGCCCACGCTGGGTATAAACCGCCTCTTATTGAATTGTCAGGCCTTTCTCATGAGCTTCAGCCCCCTCATCCGCCAACTGATCGATGGCCTGCGTATTCTGCCCGGTGTCGGCCAGAAGACCGCCCAGCGCATGGCCCTGCAACTGCTCGAGCGCGACCGCAGTGGCGGCCTGCGCCTGGCCCAGGCGTTGACCCAGGCCATGGAAGGGGTGGGCCATTGCCGCCAGTGCCGCACCCTGACCGAGCAGGAGCTGTGCCCGCAATGCGCCGACGTACGCCGTGACGATACCCAACTGTGCGTGGTCGAGGGGCCAACCGATGTGTATGCGGTGGAGCAGACGGGCTACCGGGGCCGTTACTTCGTGCTCAAGGGCCACTTGTCGCCGCTGGATGGCCTGGGGCCGGAGGCGATCGGTATTCCACAGCTGATGGCGCGGATCGAGGAGCAGGGCACCTTTACCGAAGTGATCCTGG
The DNA here is from genome assembly GCF_042956345.1 of Pseudomonas sp. NPDC008258. Lineage (NCBI taxonomy): Bacteria > Pseudomonadati > Pseudomonadota > Gammaproteobacteria > Pseudomonadales > Pseudomonadaceae > Pseudomonas > Pseudomonas sp. NPDC008258. The sequence goes on along the minus strand of NZ_JBIBGE010000026.1, from coordinate 22,798 downwards.
CGACCAACCCGACGGTGGAAGGGGAGGCGACGGCGCATTACATTGCGCAGTTGCTGAGTGAGAAGGGGTTGGTGGCTTCGCGGATTGCCCATGGCGTGCCGCTGGGGGGTGAGCTGGAGCTGGTCGACGGCGGTACTTTGGCCCATGCTTTTGCAGGGCGGCGGCCAATTTCGCTCTGATTTGAAATTGTCGGGGCCGCTTTGCGGCCCATTCGCGGGCTTGCCCGCTCCCACAGGTACGGCGCTGCCTTCAGGCCTGCGGCGATCCTGTGGGAGCGGGCAAGCCCGCGAATGGGGTGCAAAGCAGCCCCAAAAGCCAACTCAGTACTCGCTGAGAGAAAACTCGGTCAGGCAGAAGGTTGGCACCCCGGCCGCCTGCAACCGGCGCGACCCGTCCAGCTCCGGCAGGTCAATGATCGCTGCCGCCTCAAACACCTGCGCCCCGGTACGGCGTACCAGATTGGCAGCCGCCAGCAAGGTACCGCCCGTGGCGATCAAATCATCGAAGATCAACACCGAGTCCCCTTCACACAGGCTGTCGGCATGCACTTCCAGGAAGGCCTCGCCGTACTCGGTCTGGTAACCCTCGCTCAGCACGTCAGCCGGCAGTTTGCCTTGCTTGCGGAACAGGATCAGCGGCTTGTTCAGCTGGTGGGCGATGATCGAGCCAATCAGGAAACCCCGCGCGTCCATGGCACCGATGTGGCTGAATTCAGCCTCGACATAGCGCTCGATGAACTGGTCGGCCACATAGCGCAGCCCGCGCGGCGACTGAAACAGCGGGGTGATATCGCGGAAGATCACTCCAGGTTTGGGGAAGTCCACTACCGGGCGGATCAGGGCTTTGAGGTCGAAGGCGTCGCTGTGCATTGTTGCGGGTATCCTGGGAAAACGAATGCCCAAGTATACCCGCTAAACGCAGGCCTCAGGCCTCCATTGCGCCACCGGCCAGCGCGCACAGCTGGATCGGGTCGAGAATGTGCACTTCCTTGCCCTCGGCACGCAGCAGGCCGTTCTGCTGGAAGCGGGTGAACACCCGCGACACGGTTTCCACTGCCAGGCCCAGGTAGTTGCCGATTTCGTTGCGCGACATGCTCAGGCGGAACTGGTTGGCCGAATAACCGCGGGCGCGGAAGCGTGCCGACAGGTTGACCAGGAAGGTAGCAATGCGCTCGTCGGCGGTTTTCTTAGACAGCAGCAGCATCATTTGCTGGTCATCGCGGATTTCCCGGCTCATGACCCGCATCAGCTGGCGGCGTAGCTGCGGCAGCTGTACCGACAGTTCGTCCAGGCGTTCGAAGGGAATCTCGCACACCGACGTGGTTTCCTGGGCCTGGGCGGATACCGGGTAGGCCTCGGTGTCCATGCCCGACAGGCCGACCAGCTCGCTGGGCAGGTGGAAGCCGGTGATCTGCTCTTCGCCGCTGTCGCTGAGGCTGAAGGTTTTCAGGGCACCGGAACGTACAGCGTAGACCGAGCCGAAATTGTCACCCTGGCGGAACAGGAACTCGCCTTTCTTCAGCGGGCGACCGCGTTTGACGATTTCATCCAGTGCATCCATGTCTTCCAGGTTCAGCGAAAGAGGCAGGCACAGGGGGGCCAGGCTGCAATCCTTGCAATGGGCCTGGTTGTGTGGGCGCAGTTTGACTGGCTCGGACATTTGAATCGATCCTTGTGGGAAAGCACACATAAGTCGTAAGGGTAACTCACGACACAGGGTGTAGGCCAGCGTGCGCGTTTTTGGTGCGCCCTGGCGAAACCCCGGCAGGCGACCTGCCGGGAGTCCTTGTGTACCAATAGTGTGCCCGACAAGGAAGCTTGTCCATGTGGTCGAACGACTCGGTTTTCAGATTACCCGCGAGAAACGCTGGCGGTTGTGCATGGCCAGGTAGGCGTCGAACACCATGCACACCGAGCGCGCCAGCAGGCGGCCGGCCGGCAGGATGCGGATGCCCTTGTCGTCCAGGCTGATCAGGCCGTCGCGCTGCAAGGTCAGCAGCTCCGGCCAGAGGTCGTTGAAGTAACCGCGAAAATCGAGGGTGAAGGCCTGTTCGATCGGCTCGAAGTCCAGCTCGAAATGGCAGATCAGCTGCTGGATCACGGCCCGGCGGATGCGGTCGTCATGGTTGCACAGCAGGCCGCGTTGGGTGGCCAGCTGGGCATTGGACAGGCTGTCCTGATAGGTGTTGAGGTCGCTGCTGTTCTGGCAGTACAGGTCGCCGATCTGGCTGATGGCCGACACGCCCAGGCCAATCAGGTCACAGTGGCCGTGGGTGGTGTAGCCCTGGAAGTTACGCTGCAGGGTACCTTCTTCCTGGGCGATGGCCAGTTCGTCGTCGGGCAGGGCAAAGTGGTCCATGCCGATGTAGCGATAGCCGGCGGCGGTCAGCTGGTCGATGGTGGCGTGCAGCATCTCCAGCTTGGCAGCCGCGCTGGGCAGGTCGTTGCTGTCGATGCGCCGCTGCGGCATGAAGCGGTCGGGCAGGTGGGCGTAGTTGAACACCGACAGGCGGTCGGGCTGCAGGCGGATCACCTCTTCGACGGTGCGGGCAAAGCCTTCCGGGGTTTGCTTGGGCAGGCCGTAGATCAGGTCGAGGTTGACCGAGCGGAACTGCAACGTGCGTGCAGCTTCGATCAGGGTGCGGGTCTGCTCCAGGCTTTGCAGGCGGTTGACTGCACGCTGCACGGCCGGGTCGAGGTCCTGCACGCCCAGGCTGACGCGGTTGAAGCCCAGCTCGCGCAGCAGCCCCATGGTCGACCAGTCGGCCTCGCGCGGGTCGATCTCGATGCCATAGTCGCCGGAATCGTCGTCCAGCAGGTGGAAGTGCTGGCGCAGGGTGGCCATCAGCTGGCGCAGTTCCACATGGCTGAGGAAGGTTGGCGTGCCACCGCCAAAATGCAGCTGCTCGACACGCTGTTTAGGGCCCAGGTGGCAGGCGATCAGCTGGATTTCCTGCTCCAGGCGCTGCAAGTAGGGCGCCGCACGGGCGCGGTCCTTGGTGATGACCTTGTTGCAGGCGCAGTAATAGCAGATGTTGGCGCAGAACGGCACGTGCACGTACAGCGACAGCGGGCGCACGGCCCGGCGGCTCTCGCGCAGGGCGTGGAGCAGGTCGAACGAGCCTACCTGGCTGTGCAGTTGCACCGCGGTCGGGTAGGAGGTGTAGCGTGGGCCGGCGAGATCGTAGCGGCGGATCAGGTCGGCATCCCAACGTAGGTCGGCGAGCATGTGGGCGGTCCCCGGAAAGAGCAGCAGTGCACCGGAGTCTATGGCTGTCTGTAGGAATCTGTTTTGATTTGCATCAAGGGCACTGGGGGCTGCTTTGCAGCCCTTCGCGGGCTCGCCCGCTCCCACAGGGGGGGCGCAATCCTGTGGGAGCGGGCGAGCCCGCGAAGGGCCGCAAAGCGGCCCCAATCAATGCCCCATCAGCCAATGCTGGTGCGGCCCAGGCATGGTCCAGATACCAAACAGCATCACCAGCACCCCGCCAGCCACCCGCACACTGCGCCGCCTCAACACGGCATTCACCCGCTCCGCCGCCAACCCGGTGGCCAGCAGCACCGGCCAGGTCCCTAGCCCGAACGCCAGCATCAACGCCGCGCTGTGCCCGGCGTTGCCCTGGCTGGCCGCCCACAGCAGGGTGCTGTACACCAGCCCGCACGGCAGCCACCCCCACAGCGCCCCCAGCAGCAACGCCCGAGGCAGGCTGGACACCGGCAGCAAGCGCGAGGCCACCGGCTGGATGTGCCGCCACAGCCCACGCCCCAGGGCTTCGATGCGGGTCAGCCCGCTCCACCAGCCGGCCAGGTACAGGCCCATGGCGATCAACAACAGCGCCGCCACCACCCTCAGCCCCATGGCGGCCGGGCTGCTGGCCACGGCCCAGCCGGCCAGGCCCAGCAACAGGCCGGCGCAGGCATAGCTGAGGATGCGCCCGAGGTTGTAAGCCAGCAGCAGGCGCAGGCGCTTGCCGCGTTGTTCGGGGGGGATGGCCAGGGTCAGCGCGCCCATCAGGCCGCCGCACATGCCCAGGCAGTGGCCGCCGCCAAGCAGGCCAAGTACCAGTGCCGAGCCAATCAGGGGAAGCAGGTCAGGCACGGGGCGGTGGTTCCTTGTCGGCGTCGGCCGGGGTTTCGTCAGGCTTCACCGCCGCCTGGTGGCGTGGGTCCTGGTCGTCGAACAGGATGCTGTGGGCGGGCCCTTCCAGATCGTCGTACTGACCACTGTCCACCGCCCAGAAGAAGATGTACACGGCCACACCGACCAGCAGCAGGGCTGCGGGGATCATGACATAGAGTGCGGGCATGGCGACTTCCTCCCGGAAAGGGATGCTTCGGTTTTCGGCAGGGCCGATGCCGGGGGCATGCGGGTCAGGCGCAGGGCGTTGAGCACCACGATCAGCGAGCTGACCGACATGCCGATGGCTGCCCACACCGGGGTGATCCAGCCGAGCGCGGCAAATGGCAACATCAGGCCATTATACAGGGACGCCCACAGCAGGTTCTCGAGGATGTTGCGGCGGGTGCGGCCGGCCAGGTCGAAGGCCTGCACCAGCGCCTGCAAACGGTTGGACAGCAGCACGGCGTCGGCGCTGGTCTTGGCAAGGTCGGTGGCGCTGCCCATGGCGATGCTGATGTCGGCGGCGGCCAGTACCGGTACGTCGTTGACCCCGTCACCCAGCATCAGCACCTTGCGCCCGGCTGCCTGCAAGGCTTTTAGCCGGTCCAGCTTGTCGTCCGGGCGCAGGCCGCCAATGGCCTGGTCGATACCCAGTTGCGCGGCCACTTCGGCGACCATCGGCGAGCTGTCGCCCGACAGCAGCAGGGTGCGCCAGCCACGGGCCTTGCAGGCGGCGAGCAGGGCCGGGGCGTCGTCACGCAGGCGGTCGTCCAGGCCAAACCAGGCCAGCGGCCCCTGGCGGTCGCCCAGCAGCAGCCACTGGCCGCGTGGTTCCGGCACGCCGGGGATTTCTGCGCCGCTCAGGGCGCAGACGAAGGTAGCCTGGCCGATGCGCAGGCGTTGACCGCCCACCAGCCCTTCCAGGCCCAGCCCAGGCACGGTCTGCACATCGTCCGCTGGCGTGGCGGTGCGGCCAAAGGCGCGGGCGATAGGGTGTTCGGAGCGGTTTTCCAGGGCAGCGGCCAAGGCCAGGCAGCGGTCGGCAGGCAGGCTGCCGAGCGGGCGGATGCTGCGCAACGTCAGGCGGCCTTCGGTGAGGGTGCCGGTCTTGTCGAAAATGACGGTGTCGATCTGGTTCAGGCCTTCCAGCACATGGCCTCGGGTTATCAGCAGGCCCAGCTTGTGCAGGGTGCCGGTAGCGGCTGTAAGCGCCGTTGGCGTGGCCAGCGACAGCGCACAGGGGCAGGTGGCTACCAGCATCGCCAGCACGATCCAGAATGCCCGCGCAGGGTCCAGGTACCACCACCACAGGCCGATGGCCGCGGCAGCCAGCAACGAGAACAGCAGGAACCACTGCGAGGCCCGGTCGGCGATTTCGGCCAGGCGCGGCTTTTCGGTCTGGGCGCGCTCCAGCAGGCGGACGATGGCCGAAAGGCGCGAATCGTGGCCCAGCGCTTCGACTTCCACGTTCAGCGTGCTTTCGACGTTCAGCGTGCCGCCGGTGACCCGCTCACCCACCCGGCGCGGTTGTGGCAGGTACTCGCCGGTCAGCAGCGACTCGTCCACGCTGGAGCGGCCTTCGACAATGCGCCCGTCTGCGGGGATCACGGCGCCCGGCAGCACTTGCACCGTGTCGCCGCATTGCAGTTCGCTGAGCAGGATGCGTTCGCTGCGGCCGATGGTATCCAGGCGCAGGCATGAGGCTGGCAGCAGGTTGACCAGCTGCGCAGTGGCCGCAGCCGTGCGTTCGCGGGCGCGGCGCTCCAGGTAGCGGCCAGTGAGCAGGAACAGGGCGAACATGCCCACCGTGTCGAAATACAGCTCGCCGCTACCGGTGATGGCGGTCCAGATGCCGGCACCGAAGGCCAGGGCGATGGCCAGTGACACTGAAACGTCCATGGTCAGGTGGCGGGTACGCAGGTCGCGTGCAGCGCCTTTGAAGAACGGCGCGCAGCTGTAGAACACAATCGGGATGGTGAGGAACAGCGCCACCCAGCGCAGGATGGTGTGCAGCTCGGGTGACAGGTCGATGTTGAATTCCGGCCAGGTAGCCATGGTCGCCATCATCGCCTGGAACCAAAGCAGCCCGGCCACGCCCAGGCGGCGCAGGGCACTGCGGTTCTCCTGGGCCAACTGCTCGGCGGCCTTGTCGGGCTGGTAGGGGTGGGCGGCGTAGCCGATCTGGCGCAGTTCGGCGAGCAGGCGCGAGAGCGGCAGTTGCTTGTCGTCCCAGCTCAGCAGCAGGCGGTGGTTGGACAGGTTCAGGCGCGCTTCGGCAACGCTGGGCAGGTTACGCAGGTGTTTCTCGATCAGCCAGCCGCAGGCGGCGCAGCTGATGCCCTCGACCAACAGGGTGGTTTCGGCCAATTCGCCCTGGTGGCGGACGAAGGTTTGCTGCACATCGCTGCGGTCGTACAGGGCCAGCTCGTCTTGCAGCTGTCTGGGCAGGGCTTCAGGGTTGGCGCTGGTGTCGCTGCGGTGCTGGTAGTAGTGCTCCAGGCCACCGGCGACGATCGACTCGGCCACCGCCTGGCAGCCAGGGCAGCAGAACTGCCGGGGCTGGCCGAGGACCACGGCGGTGAAGCGGCTGCCGGCGGGGACGGGCAGGGCGCAGTGGTAGCAGGGGGTGGGTTGGGTCATAAGCGACAGCTCAGGCAGATATGGAACCCTGTGGGAGCGGGCATGCCCGCGAAAGCATCAGGCCTGAAAACACCTTCGCCTGAGTTATCGCATTCGCGGGCATGCCCGCTCCCACAGGGATTTGCGGTATTGCTACTGTTGGTGCTCGGCGCCCTGGAGGGCTTCGTCACCCAGCTGCAAGGTCACGCCATGCTCCACTTTTTCCTCTTCGAACAAGCGCCACACCTGGCCACCCTCGCTACCCAGCAATTCGACGAAGCGCCGGCCGTCAACCTTGTCTTCCAGTTGCCCCACGTAGCGCCCCGATTCGATCCGGCTCAGCAGCACCTTGCGGTCCTTGTCCGGCTGGGTAGGCGAAATCAGGTTCAGCTCCAGGTTTTGCGGGCCACTGCTGCCGCTCAGGCGCAAGTCCACTTCGCCGGTCAGCTCGTCCAGGTGCACGCTGGCCTTCAGGCCCAGTTGCTGGGCCAGCAGTTCGCGGTCCAGCGAGCGGTTGATACCTTTGCCTGCCTCGTAGTAGTTGTCGTTCACCAGGTTGTCCGGGTTGTTCACGGCAATGCTGACCATGGTCAGGCTGAGGCACACCGAGGTGGTGAGGATGCCGATGATGATCCAGGGCCAGAGGTGCTTGTACCAGGGGCTGGCGGCGGTGGCAGGCATTGTGCGTTATCTCTCTTAGCGGATCTGTGGGCCAATGAAGCGGCTCTTGGCTTCAACCTGGGCGTCGCTGTCATCGGCGCTCTTGAGGATGAAGGTGACTTCGTTGGTGGTCGAGGGCAATTTCTCGGGCGCGACCGACAACTGCACCGGCAGGCTGACGATATCACCGGCAGCCACGCGGATCTCGCGCTGGCCTTCAAGCTTGAGGTCCGGCAAGCCGGCGGCGTCCAGCACGTAGACGTGGTCGCGCTGGTCCTTGTTCATTACCTTCAGGCTGTACACGTTCTCGATCCGGCCCTGGGCGTTCTCGCGGTACAGCACCCGGTCCTTGCTGACGTCGAAGCCGACCAGCGAACGGGTGGCGAAGGCGGTGGCCAGGCCGATGATCATCACCAGCAGCACCACGGCGTAGCCGATCAGGCGCGGGCGCAGCATGTGGGTTTTCTGCCCGGACAGGTTGTGCTCGGTGGTGTAGCTAATCAGCCCTTTGGGGTAGTTCATCTTGTCCATGATGTTGTCGCAGGCGTCGATGCACGCGGCGCAGCCGATGCACTCGATCTGCAGCCCGTCACGGATGTCGATGCCGGTGGGGCAGACTTGCACGCACAGGGTGCAGTCGATGCAGTCACCCAGGCCTTGGGCCTTGTAGTCGGCATCTTTTTTACGTGGCCCGCGGGTTTCGCCACGGCGCGGGTCGTAGGACACGATCAGCGTGTCCTTGTCGAACATCACGCTCTGGAAGCGTGCGTAAGGGCACATGTACACGCACACCTGTTCGCGCAGCCAGCCGGCGTTGCCGTAGGTGGCAAGGGTGAAGAAGCCGACCCAGAAGTAGGCCCAGCCATCGGCCTGGCCTGTGAAGAACTCGATGACCAGTTCACGGATGGGCGAGAAATACCCGACAAAGGTCATGCCGGTGACAAAGCCGATCAGCAGCCACAGGCTGTGCTTGGCGAACTTGCGCAGGAACTTGTTGCCGCTCATGGGGGCTTTGTCGAGCTTGATGCGCTGGTTGCGGTCGCCTTCGGTGACCTTTTCGCACCACATGAAAATCCACGTCCACACGCTTTGCGGGCAGGTGTAGCCACACCACACCCGGCCGGCGAACACGGTGATGAAGAACAGGCCGAAGGCGGCGACGATCAGGATGCCCGAGAGCAGGATGAAGTCCTGCGGCCAGATGGTGGCGCCGAAGATGTAGAACTTGCGTTCGGGCAGGTTCCACCACACAGCCTGGTGGCCACCCCAGTTCAGCCACACGGTGCCGAAGTACAGCAGGAACAGCACTGCGCCGCCCACCATGCGCAGGCGGCGGAACAGGCCGGTGAAGGCGCGGGTGTAGATCTTCTCGCGGGAGGCGTAGAGGTCGACGGAATCCTTCCCTTTGCTGGCAGGCGGGGTGACGTCATGTACCGGAATTTGCTTGCTCATCATCAAGTCCCACGGCAGTGGAGAAACGCCGCGGCCAGTGCGTGCCGGCCGCAGTCTCGCGCAATCTGCTAGCGCTCTACGGTCCATGATACGCCGCTGATGGCGGTATGGGATCGCGATGCGACCTTTTGTCGCGTTGGGTTCGTGGTGTGAATCGTGTTATGGCGGGTGTCAATTGATCCAGGTCATCAGCCTGCAAGAAATGCAGGGCTGTACTGGCCTCATCGCCGGCAAGCCAGCTCCCACAGGTCCGATATCAAGTTCGGAACTTGTGGAGTACCTGTGGGAGCTGGCTTGCCGGCGATAGGGCCAGGCCTGCCTTACTCAGCCTTGGCCTGTTCCTGGTCCTTGTGCGACAGGCTGTAAACATAAGCCGCCAGCAAGTGCACCTTGTCATTACCCTGCAACTGTTCCTGAGCCGGCATTTGGCCCTGGCGACCATAACGGATGGTTTGCTGCAGCTGGGCAAAGCTCGAACCGTAGATGAAAGCCTGCGGGTGGGTCAGGTTAGGCGCGCCCATGGCCGGCGTGCCTTTGCCTTCCGGTCCGTGGCAGGCCACGCAGTTGGCGGCGAAGATCTTCTGCCCGTTCTCGGCATCGGCCTTGGCGCCCTCGGGCAGCGTGCGGCCATCCAGCTTGCTGACCACGAATGCAGCCACGTCAGCCACGCCCTGGTCACCGATCACTTCGGCCCAGGCCGGCATCACCCCGTGACGGCCGCCCATGATGGTGGTCTTGATGGTGTCCGGCTCGCCGCCCCAGCGCCAGTCGTTGTCGGTGAGGTTAGGGAAGCCGAAGGCACCCTTGGCGTCCGAACCGTGGCACACCGAGCAGTTGGAGGCGAACAGCCGAGCACCCATTTTCAGCGCCTGCGGGTCCTTGGCCACGTCCTCGATGGGCATGGCGGCGAACTTGGCAAAGATCGGCCCGAAGCGAGCGTCGGCCTTGGCCATTTCCTTTTCCCATTCGTGCACGCCGGTCCAGCCTGGCTGGCCATTGGAAAACTCGGTCTGTTTGTCGCTGTCCAGGTACGAGTAGCCCGGCAGGATGCCTTTCCAGTTACCCAGCCCCGGGTACAGCACCAGGTAGCCGAGGGCGAAGATGATGGTGCCGACGAACAGCCAGAACCACCATTTCGGCAGTGGGTTGTCGTATTCCTCGATGCCATCGAAGGCATGCCCGACGGTTTCGTCGGTAACCTCTTCGCGCTGGCCCTTGCGGGTAGACAGCAGCAGCCAGGTCAACGAGAAAATGGTGCCCAGGGTCAGGACGGTAACGTACAGACTCCAGAAGGTTGTCATTGTTGTTTGCTCCCAGAAGCTTTTGCTTGCTCGACGTGCTGGCAGGCGGAGGGGTCATCCGCGAAGGGCAGTTGGGTCGCTTCGTCGAAGTCCTTTTTACGCCGTGGGTTGAACACCCACAGCGCCAGGCCCACGAAGGCCACCATCACCACGACGGTGCCCAGGCCGCGAATCATCCCGATATCCATCAGCGTCACCGTTTGCTTTTGATGATGGTGCCAAGACCCTGCAGGTACGCGACGATGGCGTCCATTTCGGTCTTGCCCTTGACCGCGTCACGTGCGCCGGCAATGTCGGCGTCGGTGTACGGGGTACCGAGTGTGCGCAGCACTTCCAGCTTCTTGGCGGTGTCCTTGCCGTCGAGCTTGTTCTCGACCAGCCACGGGTAGGACGGCATCTTCGATTCCGGCACCACGTTGCGCGGGTTGTACAGGTGCGCACGGTGCCAGTCATCGGAGTAGCGGCCGCCGACGCGGGCCAGGTCTGGCCCGGTACGTTTGGAGCCCCACAGGAACGGGTGGTCCCACACGCTTTCGCCAGCTACCGAATAGTGGCCGTAGCGCTCGGTTTCGGCGCGGAACGGGCGGATCATTTGCGAGTGGCAGCCTACGCAGCCTTCGCGGATGTAGATATCGCGGCCTTCCACTTCCAGCGCGGTGCGCGGCTTCATGCCTTCGACCGGTTTGTTGGTGACGTCCTGGAAAAACAGCGGGACGATCTGGGTCAGGCCACCGACGCTCACGGCGATGACCATGAAGAAGGCCAGCAGGCCTATGTTCTTCTCGACGGCTTCATGCTTCATCAGTGCGCTCCCACAACGACGATCTTGGCGGCTTCCTCAGCCTGTGCCGGGTTGGCGGCACGTACGGTACGGAACACGTTGTAGGCCATCAGCAACATGCCGCTGGCGAAGAACGCACCGCCCAGGGCGCGGACGATATAGCCAGGGTGGCTGGCCTGCAGGGCTTCGACGAAGGAGTAGGTGAGGGTGCCGTCATCGTTGATGGCGCGCCACATCAGGCCTTGGGTAATGCCGTTGACCCACATCGAGGCGATGTACAGCACGGTACCGATGGTGGCCAGCCAGAAGTGCGCGTTGATCAGGCCAACGCTGTGCATCTGCTCGCGGCCATAGAGTTTCGGGATCATGTGGTACACGGCGCCGATCGAGATCATCGCCACCCAGCCGAGGGCGCCGGCGTGCACGTGGCCGATGGTCCAGTCGGTGTAGTGCGACAGCGAGTTCACGGTCTTGATGGCCATCATCGGGCCTTCGAAGGTGGACATGCCATAGAACGCCAGGGAAACGACCAGGAAGCGCAGGATCGGGTCGGTGCGCAGTTTGTGCCAGGCGCCCGACAGGGTCATCATGCCGTTGATCATGCCGCCCCAGCTCGGTGCCAGCAGGATGATCGACATCACCATGCCCAGCGATTGCGCCCAGTCGGGCAGGGCGGTGTAGTGCAGGTGGTGCGGGCCAGCCCAGATGTACAGGGTGATCAGCGCCCAGAAGTGCACGATCGACAGGCGATACGAGTAGATCGGCCGCTCGGCCTGCTTGGGCACGAAGTAGTACATCATCCCCAGGAAGCCGGTGGTGAGGAAGAAGCCCACGGCGTTGTGGCCGTACCACCACTGGATCATCGCGTCGGTGGCACCGGCGTAGGCCGAGTACGACTTGAACAGGCTTACCGGCAGCGAGATGTGGTTGACGATGTGCAGCATCGCGGTAACCACGATGAACGCGCCGTAGAACCAGTTGCCCACATAGATGTGCTTGGTCTTGCGCTTGACGATGGTGCCGAAGAACACCAGCCCGTAGGTAACCCAGACGATGGCCAGCAGGATCGCCAGCGGCCATTCGAGCTCGGCATACTCCTTGGTGGTGGTGTAGCCCATAGGCAGGGTGATCAGCGCCCCGACGATCACTGCCTGCCAACCCCAGAAGGTGAAGGCGGCCATGCTGTCGGAGATCAGCCGGGTCTGGCAGGTGCGCTGCACCACGTAGTAGCTGGTGCCGAACAGCGCACAGCCCCCGAAGGCGAAGATCACCAGGTTGGTGTGCAGCGGGCGCAGGCGGCCGAAGCTGGTCCAGGGCAGGTCCAGGTTCAGTTGCGGCCATACCAGCTGCGAGGCGATGAAGACGCCGAGGCCCATGCCAAGGATCCCCCAGACCACCGTCATGATGGCGAACTGGCGGACGACCTTATAGTTATAAGCAGTCGGACTGATTGCTGTGCTCATGCTAAGGTTCCACGGTTTTGATGTTCTTGTTGGTCGAAAAATCGGCGCCAGTATTGATAACCACCTGGGTTACCGCAACGCAACTTTGGTACGCCGACCCGTGTCCGGGCCCGTTCACTGATGTCCCGCAGTGATCGGGTCTGGACGATTGTACACAAATAAATATTTGTAATGTGTACCGTTTTTCACCTTTTTCTGATCGATCGGTCAAGCTTTTTATCGGGACGGCGACAGGCCATGCGCCGCGTCTGCTTCGGTCCTTTCGGAGCGAAGCCCACTGTGGCAACAAGCTTAGTTCTGTTCGAAGGGGGTGCAAGGGAGGGGGATGTGGCGGGGAGGAGCGGGGGCCGCTTTGCGGCCCATCGCCGGCAAGCCAGCTCCCACAGGTACAGTGCAAGGCTTCAGCGCTGTGCAATACCTGTGGGAGCTGGCTTGCCGGCGATGGGCTGCAAAGCAGCCCTGGGGCGTTACTGGGCGGTGAGGTGTTCAGGCTCCTGCGACAGGCTGTAGACATACGCTGCCAGCAGGTGAACCTTGTCGTTGCCCTGGATTTCGGCCTGCGCCGGCATTTGCCCCTGGCGACCATAGCGAATGGTCTGCTGCAACTGGGCAAAGCTGGAGCCATAGATGAACGCCTGCGGGTGGGTCAGGTCGGGTGCGCCCATGGCCGGGGTGCCTTTACCTTCCGGCCCGTGGCAGGCCACGCAGTTGGCAGCGAAGATTTCCTTGCCCTTGACCACATCGGCCTTGGCGCCTTCCGGCAGGGTGCGGCCGTCCATGCTGGTCAGCACGAATGCGGCCACATCGGCCACGCCCTGATCACCGATCACCTCCGCCCAGGCCGGCATCACGCCGTGGCGCCCGTTCATGATCGAAGCCTTGATGGTTTCCGCTTCACCCCCCCAGCGCCAGTCCTTGTCGGTGAGGTTGGGGAAGCCGAAGGCGCCCTTGGCGTCCGAGCCGTGGCACACCGAGCAGTTGGAGGCAAACAGGCGGCCGCCCATCTTCAGCGCTTGCGGGTCCTTGGCCACTTCTTCCACGGGCATGGCCGCGTACTTGGCGAAGATCGGGCCGAACCTGGCGTCGGCCTTGTCCATTTCCTTTTGCCATTCATTGGCGCCGGTCCAGCCATTTTCATAGCCCGGCAGAATGCCTTTCCAGTTGCCCAGGCCCGGGTAGAGGATCAGGTAGCCGACCGAGAACACCAGCGTGCCGACGAACAACCAGAACCACCACTTGGGCAGTGGGTTGTCGTACTCCTCGATGCCGTCGAAGCTGTGGCCCATGGTTTGATCGGTGGTGTTCTTGCTCTCGCCCTTGCGGGTGGCGAGCAATAGCCACGTCAGGCCAATCAGGCTACCGATGGTCAGTACGCTGATGTACGTACTCCAGAAGGTGGTCATTGCCCGTTACTCCTTTTTGCAGCAGGTTCCTGCCCGGCAGGGGGCAGGCGGTCGTCGACGAAGGGCAGCAGGCGCGCTTCGGCGAAATCACGGTCGCGGCGGCGGTTGAACACCCACAGCGAGAGGCCGATGAAGGCGATCATCACCACCAGGGTGCCCAGGCCGCGGATCATGCCGATGTCCAGTTCCATCGCACTCACCTCTTGTTCTTGATCGCGGTGCCAAGCACCTGCAGGTAGGCGACCAGCGCGTCCATTTCGGTGTTGCCCTTGACCGCGTCGCGGGCGCCGGCAATGTCGGCGTCGGTGTACGGCACGCCCAGGGTGCGCAAGGTGCGCATCTTGGTGTCGGTGTGGCTGTTGTCGACCTGCTGGGCGACCAGCCACGGGTACGACGGCATCTTCGACTCCGGTACCACGTTGCGCGGGTTGTACAGGTGCGCGCGGTGCCAGTCGTCCGAGTAGCGCCCACCGACGCGGGCCAGGTCTGGCCCGGTGCGTTTGGAACCCCACAGGAACGGGTGGTCCCATACGCTTTCACCGGCCACCGAGTAGTGGCCGTAGCGCTCGGTTTCGGCGCGGAACGGGCGGATCATCTGCGAGTGGCAGCCCACGCAGCCTTCGCGGATGTAGATGTCGCGGCCTTCCAGTTGCAGCGCGGTATAGGGCTTCATGCCTTCCACCGGCTTGTTGGTCACGTCCTGGAAGAACAGCGGGACGATCTGGGTGAGGCCGCCGATACTGACGGCAAACACCATCAGCAGGGCCATCAGGCCGACGTTTTTCTCGATGACTTCATGTTTCATCAGGCATTACTCCTCAAGCCAGCTGGGCGTTCGCAGGGGCGACATCGAGCGCCGGGGAACGCACGGTGCGCCAGGTGTTCCAGGCCATCAGGAACATGCCGCTGAGGAAGATCGCGCCGCCAACGAAGCGCACGACAAAGCCTGGGTGGCTGGCCACCAGGGTTTCCACGAACGAGTAGGTGAGCGTGCCGTCGCTGTTCACGGCGCGCCACATCAGGCCCTGGGCGATGCCGTTGACCCACATCGAGGCGATGTACAAAACGGTGCCGATGGCGGCCAGCCAGAAGTGCGCGTTGATCAGGCCGAGGCTGTACATGCGCTCTTTGCCGAACACTTTCGGGATGGTGTGGTACAGCGCGCCAATCGAGATCATCGCCACCCAGCCGAGGGCGCCGGCGTGCACGTGGCCGATGGTCCAGTCGGTGTAGTGGGACAGGGCGTTGACCGTCTTGATGGCCATCATCGGGCCTTCGAAGGTGGACATGCCGTAGAACGCCAGCGACACCACCAGGAAGCGCAGGATCGGGTCGCTGCGCAGTTTGTGCCAGGCCCCCGACAGGGTCATCATGCCGTTGATCATGCCGCCCCAGCTCGGTGCCAGCAGGATCAGCGACATCACCATGCCCAGCGATTGCGCCCAGTCGGGCAGGGCGGTGTAGTGCAGGTGGTGCGGGCCGGCCCAGATGTACAGGGTGATCAGCGCCCAGAAGTGCACGATCGACAGGCGATAGGAATACACCGGGCGTTCGGCTTGCTTGGGCACGTAGTAGTACATCATCCCCAAGAAGCCCGCAGTCAGGAAGAAGCCCACCGCGTTGTGGCCGTACCACCACTGCACCATGGCATCGGTGGCGCCGGCGTAGACCGAGTATGACTTGGTCAGGCTGACCGGCAGTTCCAGGTTGTTGACGATGTGCAGCAGCGCCACGGTGAGGATGAAGGCGCCGAAGAACCAGTTACCCACGTAGATATGCTTGGTGTTGCGCTTCATCAGCGTGCCGAAGAACACAATGGCGTAGCCCACCCAGACGATGGTGATCAGGATGTCGATCGGCCATTCCAGTTCGGCGTATTCCTTGGAGCTGGTGTAGCCCAGCGGCAGGCTGATGGCCGCCAGCAGGATCACCAGTTGCCAGCCCCAGAAGGTGAACGCGGCCAGGCGCGGTGCGAACAGGGTGGTCTGGCAGGTGCGTTGCACCGAATAATAGGAGGTGGCGAACAGCGCGCAGCCGCCGAAGGCAAAGATCACCGCATTGGTATGCAGGGGTCGCAGGCGGCCGAAGCTGGTCCAGGGGAGGTCGAAGTTGAGGGAAGGCCAGGCAAGCTGGGCGGCGATGAAGACGCCGAGCCCCATCCCGACGATTCCCCACACCACCGTCATGATGGCGAATTGGCGGACCACCTTGTAGTTATAGGCGGTACTGCTGGTTGTGTTCATGTATGGGTTCCCATCCACGGTTATTTGGCAGGCTTTACAGCGAGGCAAGCATGATTAATGGGCAAAGTGCCGGTATTGACGGGGATCAATGGGCGAAGGTCGGAAATGTCCCAGGCTTGCGCTGCGATCTTGCGCAGGTTGAAGGTAAAAGCGGCTACAAGGGCTGCCTGATCCTGGCCCATGGCGCAGGTGCGCCGATGGACAGCGGGTTCATGGACGAAATGGCGCAAAGGCTTGCGGCACTTGGGGTAGCGGTAGTGCGCTTCGAGTTCCCGTACATGGCCGAGCGCAGGGTCAACGGCGGCAAGCGGCCGCCTAACCCGCAGAAGGTGTTGCTGGAATGCTGGCGCGAGGTGTACCGGCAGGTGCGACCTTTGGTCGCGGGAAAGCTGGCCGTGGGCGGTAAGTCCATGGGCGGGCGCATGGCCAGCCTGTTGGCCGACGAATTGGGTGCGGATGCGCTGGTGTGCCTGGGTTATCCGTTCTACGCAGTGGGCAAGCCGGAAAAGCCGCGGGTGGAACACCTGGCCGGGTTGCAGACGCCGACCTTGATCGTGCAGGGCGAGCGGGATGCGCTGGGCAACCGCGAAGCGGTGGTAGGGTATGCATTGTCGCCGGCGATCGAGGTGAGCTGGCTAGTGGCAGGGGACCATGACCTGAAGCCGTTGAAGGCCTCAGGGTTCAGCCACGAGCAGCATTTGCAGGCAGCGGCGCAGAGAGTGGCTGACTTCCTGAAGGGCTAGTACAGGAGTGCTGGCGGGCGAAGCCCGTGCCACCCAGTGCGCCGCCTGCCTCGCGGGCCAGTCGCGTTAGCGGTTGAAGCGCTCCACCAGCGAATACTGGCTGCCCGCCGTGCTGGTCAATTCCTCGCTGAGCAGTGCCGAATGCTGGGCCTGTTCGGCGGTCTGGTCGGCCAGTTCGGCGATGGTGCTGATGTTGCGGCTGATTTCGTCGGCCACTGCTGTCTGTTCTTCGGTGGCTGCAGCAATCTGGGTGGCCATGTCGGTAATGTTGGCCACCGCTTCACTGATGCCTACCAGCGCCTCGTCGGCTTGCATCACCCGGTCGACGCCTTCCTGCGCCTGGCGGTGGCCTGTTTCCATGGTCAGCACGGCGTTGCTGGCTGTTTGTTGCAGCTTGGCGATCAGGCCGTGGATTTGCCCGGTGGACTCGGCAGTGCGCTGGGCCAGCTGGCGTACTTCATCGGCCACCACGGCAAAGCCACGGCCCATTTCCCCGGCACGCGCTGCTTCGATGGCTGCGTTCAGTGCCAGCAGGTTGGTCTGGTCGGCGATGCCTTTGATCACATCGACCACGCCACCAATCTCGTCGCTGTCCTTGGCCAGCTGGGTGACCGTCTGGCCGGTTTCGCCCACCGCGGTCGACAGGCGCTCGATGGCCTCGCGGGTTTCCCCGGCAATCTGCCGGCCCTGGCTGGTCAGGCGGTTGGCTTCCTGGGTGGCGTCGGCGGTGCGTTGTACGTGGTTGGCCACTTCCTGGGTGGTGGCGGCCATCTGGTTGACGGCGGCGGCGACTTGTTCGGTTTCCACCCGCTGACGTTCCAGCCCCGAGGAGCTCTTGTGCGCCAATGCGTCCGACTGGCGCGCCTGTTCGCTGAGGTGTTCGGCACTGTCCTGCAGGCGGGTCAGGCAGGTTTTCAGGCGGGCGTCCTGGCTGAGCATGGCCATTTCCAGGCGCGCCTGCACACCACGGCTGTCGGTGAACATTTGTGCGATCAGCGGGTCGGAGGTGGTCTGTTCGGCCAGGCGCAGCAGGCGCTTGAGGCCGCGTTGCTGCCAGCTCAGGCCCAGCAGGCCCAACGGAATGGACAGCCCGGCGGCCAGGGCAAAGCCCCAGGAGTGGCCAAGCCAGTTGCCGATCAGGAACCCTGCCTGGCTGATCAGGATGAACGGCAGCCAGTCCTGCAGCACCGGCAACCACTTGTCGCGGCGCGGTACCGGCGGTTTGCCCTGGTAGATGCGCTGGTACAGCGCCTCGGCACGACGGATCTGCTCGGCGGTGGGCTTGACCCGCACCGACTCGAAGCCAACGACCTGGTTGTTGTCGTAGATCGGCGTGACGTAAGCGTTGACCCAATAGTGGTCGCCAGACTTGCAGCGGTTCTTGACGATGCCCATCCACGGCTGGCCCTGCTTGAGGGTTTGCCACATATGGGCAAACACGGCAGGCGGAACGTCAGGGTGACGCACCAGGTTGTGCGGCGCACCCGTCAGCTCTTCGCGGGTGAAACCACTGATCTCGATGAAGGCATCGTTGCAGTAGGTGATCACACCCTTGGCGTTGGTGGTGGAGATCAACCGCTGCTGGGCAGGGAAAGTCCGTTCTCTCTGGGTAATCGGCTGGTTGTTACGCATGGGTGGATAGTCCGCAAGGCTTTCGAGAGGTATCGGCAAGGGACTGGTTTTATTGAATGATTATTTAACGTGATGGATTTCAGGCATGGCATAGCCTGCCTGGGCCACAGCGCGGTGGCCCAGGCTTTCGGGGCTCAGCTTGCAATCAACTGGCGCAACACATAATGCAGAATCCCGCCTGCCTTGAAGTACTCCACCTCATTCAACGTGTCGATCCGGCACAGCACCTCGATCTGCTCCAGTCGCCCATCCTCGTGGGTGATGCGTAACGGCAGGCTCATGCCCGGGCGGATCTGTGCACCGTCCAGGCCCAGCACATCGATCCGCTCCTTGCCGGTCAGCCCCAGTTGCTTGCGGTCGTTGCCTGCCTTGAACTGCAGTGGCAGCACACCCATGCCCACCAGGTTGGAGCGGTGAATGCGCTCGAAGCTCTCTGCCAGCACCGCCTTGATACCCAGCAGGTTGGTGCCTTTGGCCGCCCAGTCGCGGCTTGAGCCGGTGCCGTATTCCTGGCCGGCGATGACCACCAGCGGTGTGCCTTCCTGCTGGTAGCGCATGGCCGCGTCGTAGATCGACAGCTTCTCGCCGCTGGGCACGTGCATGGTGTTGCCGCCTTCTTCACCGGCCAGCATTTCGTTGCGGATACGGATGTTGGCGAAGGTGCCGCGCATCATTACTTCATGGTTGCCGCGCCGCGAGCCGTAGGAGTTGAAATCACGTGGCTCTACACCTTGCTCACGCAGGTAGCGCCCGGCCGGGCTGTCGGCCTTGATGTTGCCGGCCGGCGAGATATGGTCGGTGGTGACCGAGTCACCCAGCAGCGCCAGCACCCGCGCACCCTGTATGTCGGCGATCCGTGGTGGTGGCCCGCCGATGCCGTCGAAGAATGGCGGGTGCTGGATGTAGGTAGAGTCGGCCTGCCACACGTATGTGGCAGCCTGTGGCACCTCGATGGCTTGCCATTGCGCATCGCCAGCGAACACTTCGGCATATTCCTTGTGGAACATCGCCGTGTCGACCTTGGCCACCGCTGCGGCAATTTCCTGCTGGCTGGGCCAGATGTCGCGCAGGTACACCGGCTGGCCATCCTTGCCGGTGCCCAGCGGGTCGCACGTCAGGTCCACGCGTACGCTGCCGGCCAGGGCGTAAGCCACCACCAGTGGTGGCGAGGCCAGCCAGTTGGTCTTGACCAGTGGGTGCACGCGGCCTTCGAAGTTGCGGTTGCCCGACAGCACCGAGGCCACGGTGAGGTCGGCGCTGCCGATGGCTTTTTCGATTGCCTCATCCAGCGGGCCGGAGTTGCCGATGCAGGTGGTGCAGCCATAGCCGACCAGGTCGAAACCCAACTGGTCGAGGTAGGGGGTGAGCCCGGCTGCCTTGAAGTAGTCGGTAACCACTTTGGAACCTGGCGCCAGTGAGCTCTTGACCCAGGGTTTGCGCTGCAGGCCTTTTTCCAGCGCCTTTTTCGCCACCAGCCCGGCGGCCATCATCACACTGGGGTTGGAGGTGTTGGTGCATGAGGTGATCGCGGCGATTACAACGGCGCCATCGCGCAGGGTGTGGGTCTGGCCTGCATGGCTATAGTCGATCTCGCCAGCCTGGTCGGCGTTGCCCACCGCTACGCCGCCACCGCCCTCGCTTTCCAGCCGGCCGACTTCCTTGGCCAGTGGCTTGGGCTGCAGCTCGATGAAGTGGTCGAAAGCCTGGCTTACCTGGCCCAGCGCTACGCGGTCTTGCGGCCGTTTGGGCCCGGCCAGGCTGGCCTCGACCTCGTGCATGTCCAGCGCCAGGTTGTCGCTGAACAGCGGCTCATGGCCCGGCAGGCGCCACAGGCCCTGGGCCTTGCAGTACTGCTCGACCAGTTGCACGGCCGCTTCGGGGCGGCCAGACAGGCGCAGGTAGTCCAGGTTAACCTGGTCAACCGGGAAGAAGCCGCAGGTGGCGCCATATTCCGGGGCCATGTTGGCGATGGTCGCACGGTCAGCCAGGGGCAGCTCGGCCAGGCCGTCACCATGGAACTCGACGAATTTGCCGACCACTCCCTTTTTGCGCAGCATTTGCGTAACCGTCAGCACCAGGTCGGTGGCGGTGATGCCTTCGCGCAGCTTGCCGGTCAGTTTGAAACCGATCACTTCCGGGATCAGCATCGACACGGGTTGGCCGAGCATGGCCGCCTCTGCCTCGATGCCACCGACACCCCAGCCGAGCACGCCCAGGCCATTGATCATGGTGGTGTGCGAGTCGGTACCCACCAGGGTGTCGGGGAAGGCATAAGTGCGGCCATCCGCTTCACCGGTCCACACCGTGCGGCCCAGGTATTCCAGGTTGACCTGGTGGCAGATGCCGGTGCCCGGTGGTACCACGCGGAAGTTGTCGAAGGCGCTCTGGCCCCAGCGCAGGAAGGCATAGCGCTCGCCATTGCGCTGCATTTCGATATCAACATTCTCGCCGAAGGCCTGCGGCGTGCCGTAATGGTCGACCATCACCGAATGGTCGATCACCAGGTCCACCGGTGACAGCGGGTTGATACGTTGCGGGTCACCGCCGGCCTTGGCCATGGCCGCGCGCATGGCGGCCAGGTCGACCACGGCCGGCACGCCGGTAAAGTCCTGCATCAGCACCCGCGCCGGGCGGTACTGGATCTCGCGGTCGGAGCGCCGCTCGCCCAGCCACTGGGCAAGGGCGCGCAGGTCGTCGCCAGTGACGGTATGGCCGTCTTCCCAGCGCAGCAGGTTTTCCAGCAGCACCTTCAGCGACATGGGCAGGCGTTGCAGGTCGCCCAGCTGACGGGCGGCCTCGGTGAGGCTGAAGTAGTGATAGGTCTGGTCGCCGACCTGGAGGGACTTGAGGGTGTTCAGGCTATCGAGCGAGGGCATTGCCAACTCCTTCTGCGCCGGTGCCCGGCAATTACTCAAGGTCTGCCGGTGTCACCGCTCTGTATCGATCCGCACGGTACGGACCTGGCTGAGTGGTCAGGTTAGACCGCTTTGCGGCCCCTGACCCTTTTCTGGACCGGCGGGGCGTGTCGCTGGTTCCGATCTTCCTTTATCATCGCGGCCCTGCCGGCGCCTGTTGCGCGCCCGCCGTAGTGGAGTGAGAGATGAATACCCTGTTCATGCATTGCCGGCCCGGTTTCGAGGGCGAGGTGTGCGCCGAAATCAGCGAACATGCTGCCCGCCTGGGCATCGCCGGCTATGCCAAAGGCAAACCACAAAGTGCCAGCGCTGAATTTGTCAGTACCGAAGAGGGCGGTGCCGAGCGGTTGATGGGGGCGTTGCGCTTCAACGAGCTGATTTTCCCTCGGCAGTGGGCCCGTGGCGGTTATGTCGAGCTGCCGGAGACCGACCGCATCAGTGTGCTGTTGGCGCAACTGGCCGGGTTGCCGGTGTTCGGCAGCCTGTGGCTGGAAGTGCTGGACAGCAACGAAGGCAAGGAGCTGTCCACCTTCTGCCGCAAGTTCGAAGTGCCGTTGCGCAAGGCCCTGGAAAAAGCCGGCCGCCTGGTCGAAGACGCCAGCCGCCCGCGCCTGCTGCTCACTTTCATCAGCGGCCGACGGGTGTTTGTCGGCGTTGCCCCGGCCAACAACAGCGCGTTGTGGCCCATGGGCATTCCGCGGCTGAAGTTCCCGCGTGAGGCACCCAGCCGCTCGACCCTCAAGCTGGAAGAGGCCTGGCACCAGTTCATCCCGCGCGAGCAGTGGGAGCAGCGTTTGGGCGACGACATGACCGGTGTCGACCTGGGCGCCTCGCCGGGTGGCTGGACCTACCAGCTGGTGCGTCGCGGCATGCTGGTGACGGCCATCGACAATGGGCCGATGGCCGAAAGCCTGATGGACACCGGCCTTGTCCAGCATCTGATGGCCGATGGTTTCACCTGGCAGCCAAAGCAGCCGGTGGACTGGATGGTGTGCGACATTGTCGAGAAGCCGGCGCGTACCGCCTCGTTGATCGAAACCTGGCTGGGCGAGGGGTTGTGCCGCGAGGCGGTGGTCAACCTGAAGCTGCCGATGAAGCAGCGCTATGCCGAAGTACGCCGGTTGCTCGACCGCATGGAGGCGACCTTCAAGGCGCGCAAGATCAGGGTGTCGATTGCCTGCAAGCAGCTGTATCACGACCGCGAGGAAGTGACTTGCCACTTGCGCCGGCTCGATCTGAAACCGCGCTGAGCACAGCGCCATCGCTTTGCTCTTGCTCTTGCTCTTGCTCTTGCTCTTGCTCTTGCTCTTGCTCTTGCTCTTGCTCTTGCTTCGGCTTTTGCTTTTAAGCGCGCGGTAGTTCAGGCGCCGCAGATTGCGACTTCAGGAGGCCGAGCGGAGGGCTTGCGGAGGGAGGTGACGGGCATGGATGCCCGTCAAGCGCTGAGGCCCCATGGATGGGGCCTGC
>NZ_JBIBGE010000025.1:54740-108455 GCF_042956345.1 Pseudomonas sp. NPDC008258 | reverse complement strand
TCTCTGGCAGGCTGATTCGTGCCTGGATGTTGCTGAGAGAGGCCGTGGGCTTTTCTACTGAAAATTTGCCTCCGGCCATAGAATCTCCCACAGGGCCGCGAATGTCAAAAAAAACGGGGCATGCCATTGCTGGCATGCCCCGCTTTCATTGCGCCAAGGCGCCTCAGGCGACCTTGACGATCCAGCCTGCCGGTGCTTCGACATCGCCGCTCTGGATACCGGTCAGCTCGTTATAGAGCTTCTGGGTAACCGGGCCGACCTTTTCCAGGTCGTGGAACACGTGCAGCTTGCCGTTGTACTCGATACCGCCGATCGGGGTGATCACCGCCGCGGTACCGCAAGCGCCTGCTTCAATGAAGCGGTCCAGCTTGTTGATTTCCACGTCGCCTTCGATCACGGTCAGGCCCAGGCGCGATTGCGCCAGTTCCATCAGCGACAGGCGGGTGATGCCTGGCAGTACCGAGGCCGATTTCGGGGTGACGAACTCGTTGTTGGCGGTAATGCCGAAGAAGTTGGCCGAGCCGACTTCTTCGATCTTGGTGTGGGTCAGCGGGTCGAGGTAGATGGCGTCGGCGAAGTTGGCTTTCTTCGCTTCAGCGCCCGGTTGCAGGCTGGCGGCGTAGTTGCCACCGACCTTGGCCGCGCCGGTGCCTTGTGGGGCGGCACGGTCGAAGCTGGAGATCTGGAAGTTGTGCGGCTTCATGCCGCCCTTGAAGTACGAGCCAACCGGGATGGCGAATACCGAGAAGATGAACTCGGGGGCGGTGCGCACGCCAATGTTGTCACCGGTGCCGATCACGAACGGGCGCAGGTAGAGGGCGCCTTTGCCGTGCGGTGGCACGAACTTTTCGTTGGCCTTGACCACTTGCTTGCACGCTTCGATGAACACATCGGTCGGCACCTGCGGCATCAGCAGGCGGGCGCAGCTGCGTGCCATGCGGGCAGCGTTCTGGTCCGGGCGGAACAGGTTGATCGAGCCGTCCTTGCAGCGGTAGGCCTTCAGGCCCTCGAAGCACTGCTGGCCATAGTGCAGGGCAGTGGAGCCTTCACTGATGTGCAGGACGTTGTCTTCGGTCAGGGTGCCCTTGTCCCACTCGCCATTGCGCCATACGGACAGGTAGCGTTTGTCGGTCTTGATGTAGTCGAAACCCAGCTTGTCCCAGTTAATGCTTTCGTTGCTCATGACACCCTCATTGTCTTGCAAGTGCCCGATCGCTCGGGCTGCTGTTATATGCGCACCACGCCACCATAATACATCCGTGGCAGATCGGGAACGGCCAGTCACGAATTGATAGCCTGCAATGCATTTCTTGCGTGTTCGGCGCAACATTTTCAGCGCCTGTAAGATCGAGCACCGCCCGTGCGGCGCTTCGCGGGGCACGCCCTGATGCCAGTCAGTCAAGCAATCTGGGGCCGCGTTGCGGCCCATCGCCGGCAAGCCAGCTCCCACAGGTACGGCGCATGGCTTGAGTTCAGTGCAATCGGTGTCGGAGCAACTGTCTTGCTTCAATTTCTAAAAGCTGGCGCGAATCCCTGTGGGAGCGGGCTTGCCCGCGAACACCGGCAAAGCCGGTGCCATCCACCGCGCAGGATCCTTCGCGGGCATGCCCGCTCCCACAGGGACCGCGCGGGCGGCGCTCGATCTCATGGGCGCAGCAAACTTTCGCCCTACGCTCAGCGCCCCTTCAAGCGTTTGGCCCAGTCCCCGCCGTGGCTCTGCTGGCAGGCTTCTTCACTGTCAAACCGCACATGCCACGCTGGATGGTCCAGCTGTATGCCAGCCTGCTCCAGCGCCAGCCCGGTCAGTGCCAGCATGCGCACCTTGGCGTCACCCGCCACGGCAGCCGCCTTGTCGGCTTCTTGCTCGAACACCCAGGTGATGCGCAGGCTGGCCGGAAAATCCTCAGGATCAAGCCGATGGGTCAGCCAACTGAAACCGACGATTTCCGCCTTGGCGGTTTCGCAGGCTTCGGTCAGGCATGCGACCAGCTCTCGCTCCAGCCTGGCCATTTCACGTTTGCCCATGGCCTTCAAGGGTTGGCCTCGTCATCGATCTGCTGGCAAAAGCGCAAGCGGTTGCCGAACGGGTCGTACACCTGCATCTGCAATCCCCAGTCCAGGCGCTCGGCCTCGGGCCGGGCATAGCCGTACTGTTTATCCTGCAGCTCACGTTCCAGCGCGCGCAGGTCGTCGATGCGGGCGAACACGGTGGAGCCGGGGCAGGCATCACCGTGGTGCTCGGAAAGGTGCAGTATCAGCCCGTCGCGATGAATCTGCACGTACAGGGGCAGGTCCGGGCTGAAGCGGTGCTCCCAGTCCAGGCTGAAACCGAGGAAATCAAGGTAGAACTCCTTGGCCTTGTCGACCGAGAAGATGCGCAATACCGGTATGGCAGGGGCGAGGTGCATGGGGGCGTCCGTGGCCGTGGGTGAGGGTGCCACTGTAGCGCAGTTGCGCGCCTAGTGGTCAGCCAGCCAACCGCAACGGTTGACCACCCGCCAGCCACTGCGTAGCCTTGCCACTTCGAGGTTCTTCGGCCAGGCCGAAGCTAAGACGGGAACGCGGTACAAGCCGCGGCTGCCCCCGCAACTGTAAGCACCGACAACGGATCGACACAGCCACTGCGCACGCGCGCGGGAAGGCGTCATCCCGCCACAGCCTGCTTTATAAAGGGCAAATGGAACGGTGCAAGCCAGGAGACCTGCCTCGCAACGTTTTCGACTTTCAACCGGGCGGGGTGATCCGGTGGCGAACAAGCCCGGCCGGCCTGGCCCGCGGCTGTCGTCCTGCATGCCCGCGCCATACTGCCAAGGGCAATGCGACATGAAAACACTGGCCAAGCTACCCGTCACCATCGTCACCGGCTTCCTCGGCTCGGGCAAGACCACCTTGCTGCGCCACATGCTCGACAACGCCCAGGGCCGCCGCATTGCGGTCATCGTCAACGAATTCGGCGAACTGGGTATCGACGGCGAAATCCTCAAGCAGTGCAGCATCGGTTGCACAGAAGAAGAGGCCAGTGGCCGCGTCTACGAGCTGGCCAATGGCTGCCTGTGCTGCACCGTGCAGGAAGAGTTCTTCCCGGTCATGCGTGAGTTGGTGGCACGCCGTGGCGACCTGGACCACATCCTGATCGAAACCAGCGGCCTGGCGCTGCCCAAGCCACTGGTGCAAGCCTTCCAGTGGCCGGAAATCCGCAACGCCTGCACCGTCGACGCAGTGATCACCGTGGTCGACAGCCCGGCCGTGGCCGCTGGCACCTTTGCCGCCTACCCGGACCAGGTCGATGCCCAGCGCAAGCTGGACCCTAACCTGGACCATGAATCGCCACTGCACGAACTGTTCGCCGACCAACTGGCCAGCGCCGACCTGGTGGTGCTGAACAAGGCCGACCTGATCGACGCCGAAGGCCTGGCCAAGGTCCGCGCCGAAGTGGCCGAGGAACTGCCGCCGGCCGTGAAGGTGATCGAAGCCAGCAGCGGCAAGCTGCCACTGGAAGTGCTGCTGGGCGTGGGCGCCGAATCCGAGGCGCATATCGATGGCCGCCGTACCCATCACGACTCGCACCACGACGGCGACGACCACGACGACCATGACCACGACGCCTTCGATTCCATCTCCATCGACCTGCCAGAGGCCGACGAAAGCCTGCTGCTCGACGCCCTGACGCAGCTGGTGGTGGAGTTCGGCGTGCTGCGCGCCAAAGGTTTCGCCGCCATCCCGGGCAAGCCGATGCGCCTGCTGGTACAAGGCGTGGGTACCCGTTTCGACAAGCACTTCGACCGCGCCTGGCGCGCCGACGAGCCGCGCCTTACCCGCCTGGTACTGATCGGCCAGGACCTGGATGCTGCCCAGCTGGAAGCGCGCCTGCGCCAGGCCCTGGGCGCCTGACCCATGCACCTGCTGCGGACCCAGCCCGGCGGCTTCGTGCCGGATGACAGCATTGCCGACCTCGGCCAGACACCCGCCGAGCTGGTGATTCTCTGCAGCGGCGATTCACACCTGGCATTGCTCGCCGACACTGCCGAGCAATTGCCCGAAGGCTACCCCAGCCTGCGCCTGGCCAACCCGATGCAGGTGCAGAACCACGCCTCGGTCGACTTGTATGTCGACCAGGTGCTGCGCCATGCCAAGGTCATCCTGGTGTCGCTGCACGGTGGCGTTGGCTACTGGCGCTATGGCGTCGAGCAACTGGTCGAGCTGGCCGCCCGTGGCGTGCAACTGATTCTGGTGCCGGGTGATGACCGCCCGGACCCGGAGCTGACCTGCCTGGGCAGCGTCACCGGCGAGCAGGCCGAGCGCCTCTGGCATTACTTGCGCCAGGGCGGCAAGGCCAACGCCATCAACCTGTTCAACTGCCTGGCCAACCAGTGGCTGGGCCGCGACTATGCCTGGGACGAGCCGCAACCGCTGCCGCGCACCGCCGTGTATCACCCGGCCAAGGGCAGTGCCGTGCTGGAAGACTGGTACCCGCACTGGCACCCCGAACACCCGGTGGCGCCGTTGCTGTTCTACCGCTCGCACTTGCAGGCGGCCAATACCGCGTTCATCGATGTGTTTTGCCAGCGGCTCCAGGCTGCCGGGCTGAACCCGCTGCCGATTGCCGTGGCCAGCCTCAAGGAAAGCGCTTGCCTGGAGCAGGTCGAAGCCTGGCTGGACGAGGTCGGTGCCGAGGTGCTGGTCAATACCACCGGTTTTGCCTTGTCCAGCCCCGAGCGGCCCAACCTGCGCCCGTTCCGTCGTGACATCCCTGTGCTACAGGCCATTTGCGCGCAAGACAACCAGCCCGGCTGGGAAGCCAGCGAGCAGGGGCTGGGGGCTCGCGACCTGGCGATGCACATTGCCTTGCCTGAACTGGACGGGCGCATCATCACCCGGCCCGTCAGTTTCAAGGACATGGCCTGGCGCAGCGAACGCAGCCAGTCTGATGTGGTGTGCTACCGCGCCCACCCCGAACGCATGGACTTCGTTGCCGAACTGGCCCGCCGCTGGGTCGAGCTGGCGCGCCTGCCCAATGCCCAGAAACGTGTGGCCCTGGTGCTGGCCAACTACCCGACCCGCGATGGCCGCATTGGCAATGGCGTCGGCCTGGACACGCCCGCTGCCGCCCTGAACATCCTCAAGGCGCTTCAGGCCGAGGGCTATCCGCTGGCGAGTCTGCCGGGCAGTGGCACGCAACTGATCCACCAGTTGCTTGGTGGCGTTACCAACGACCTCGACCACCTCGACCTGCGCCCCTGCGCCCAGAGCCTGAGCCTGGCGGACTATCAGGCCGCGTTCGAGCGCCTGCCGCAGGCCAACCGCCAGGCCGTGCTGGAACGCTGGGGGCCACCCGAGCAGGACCCGATGTACCGCGGCGGCAGGCTGATGGTTGCCGGCCTGCGCTATGGCCTGACCTTCGTCGGCATACAGCCGGCCCGGGGTTATCAGGTAGACCCCAGCGCGGTGTACCACGACCCGGACCTGGTGCCGCCGCACGGCTACCTGGCGTTTCACTTCTGGTTGCGCCATGCCTTTGCCGCCGATGCGGTGATCCATGTGGGCAAGCACGGCAACCTCGAATGGCTGCCCGGCAAGGGTGTCGGCCTGTCGGCACAGTGCTGGCCGGACGCTTTGCTCGGCCCGCTGCCGAACATCTACCCGTTCATCGTCAACGACCCGGGCGAGGGCGCTCAGGCCAAGCGTCGCACCCAGGCAGTGATCATCGACCACCTGATGCCGCCCCTGACCCGCGCCGAAACCTATGGCCCGCTGCGTCACCTGGAACAGCTGGCCGACGAGTTCTACGAGGCGCAGATGCTCGACCCGCGGCGAGCCCGGGAGTTGCAACGCGACATCCTGGAGCTGGTCAAGGCCAACCACATCGACCGTGAACTGCAACTGGAAGGCCAACTGGACGATGCTGCCGTGTGGCTGCCGCGCCTGGACACCTACCTGTGCGACCTGAAGGAATCACAGATTCGCGACGGCCTGCACGTGTTCGGCCAGTCGCCTGAAGGCCGCTTGCGCCTGGATACCTTGCTGGCGCTGCTGCGGGTCGAGCGTGGCGACGGGCGCGGCGGCAATGCCAGCCTGCTGCGGGCCTTGGCCAAGGCGCTGGTGCCAGGTTTCGACCCGCTCGATTGTGAACTGGGGCAGCCGTGGCAGGGTGCATGCCCAGAGCAGTTGCAGGCCATGAGCAGCGACCCCTGGCGCACCTGTGGGGATACCCGTGAGCGCCTTGAGCTACTGGCGCTGCACGTGATCGGGCAGGCGCTGGAAGGCAACGCACAGCTACCTGCGCTGAGCGAATGGCAGCCGGTGCACGATGTGGTCAAGGCCTTGCGCGACGTGGTCGCTCCCAACCTAGACGCCTGCGGCACGGCCGAAATGAACGGCTTGCTGGCAGCGCTGGCCGGCCGCTTCGTACCGGCCGGCCCCAGCGGTGCGCCCAGCCGTGGGCGCCTCGACGTGCTGCCCACCGGGCGCAACTTCTATACCGTGGACGTGCGCAACCTGCCCACCACCACGGCGTGGCGCCTGGGCTTTGCCTCGGCCAACCTGATCCTCGAACGCCACCTGCAGGACCACGGCGACCACCTGCGCCAGCTCGGCCTGTCGGTGTGGGGCACGGCGACCATGCGCACCGGCGGCGACGACATCGCTCAGGCCATGGCGCTAATGGGCGTGCGGCCGGTGTGGGCCACCGGCAGCCAGCGCGTCGACGACTTTGAAATCCTGCCGCTGAGCCTGCTCGACCGCCCGCGGGTGGACGTGACCTTGCGTGTTTCCGGCTTTTTCCGCGACGCCTTCGGCAACCTTATCCGGCTGTTCGATGCAGCCGTGCAGGCAGTCGCAGCACTGGACGAACCCGACGACCTCAACCCCCTGGCCGCACGGGTACGCAGCGAACGTGCGGCGCTGCAAACCCAGGGTGTGGACGCCGAGCAGGCCGCGCGCCAAGCTGGCTGGCGGGTGTTCGGTGCCAAGCCCGGTGCTTACGGTGCCGGGGTACAGAATGCCATCGACGGGCGCCTGTGGCACAGCCGCGACGACCTGGCCGAGGTCTACCTCAACCATGGTGGTTACGCCTACGGCGCCAGTGACGAAGGCACCCCGGCCCGCGCACAGTTCGCCCAGCGCCTGGCCAAGGTGCAGGCGGTGCTGCAGAACCAGGACAACCACGAGCACGACCTGCTCGACTCCAATGACTACTACCAGTTCCAGGGCGGCATGCTGGCCGCGTCGGAAACCTTGTCCGGTGCAGCAGTGGCCAGTTACCACGGCGACCACAGCCAGGCCGACCGGCCACGCATCCGCACCCTCAAGGAGGAGCTGAACCGGGTGATCCGCGCCCGTGCGCTCAACCCCAAGTGGATCGACGGGGTCAAGCGCCATGGCTACAAGGGTGCTTTCGAGATGGCGGCGACGGTCGACAACCTGTTCGCCTTCGACGCCACCACGCACCTGATCGACGACCATCATTACCAGGGGCTGGCCGATGCCTATGTGCTCGACCCGGCTACC
This sequence comes from Pseudomonas sp. NPDC008258, assembly GCF_042956345.1. Classification (NCBI taxonomy): domain Bacteria; kingdom Pseudomonadati; phylum Pseudomonadota; class Gammaproteobacteria; order Pseudomonadales; family Pseudomonadaceae; genus Pseudomonas; species Pseudomonas sp. NPDC008258. The sequence goes on along the minus strand of NZ_JBIBGE010000025.1, from coordinate 100,949 downwards.
CGCGACTTCATGCGCGAGCACAACCCCGAGGCCCTGCGCGACCTTACCGAGCGCCTGCTGGAGGCCCAGCAGCGTGGCCTGTGGCAGGCGCCGGGCGACTACCGCGAGGCCCTTGAGGCACAACTGCTCGACGGCGAGGAACAGGCTTGAAATGAGTGAACCCGTACAATTCCCGCTGGCCGCAGTGGTCGGTGCCGACGACCTGAAACTGGCGCTATGCCTGACGGCCATCGACCCCAGGATCGGCGGCGTGCTGATCGAAGGGCCACGCGGCATGGCCAAGAGCACCCTGGCCCGTGGCCTGGCGGATCTGCTGGGTGAGGGCCCTTTCGTCACCTTGCCACTGGGCGCCAGTGAAGAGCGGCTGGTCGGCACCCTGGACCTGGATGCCGCGCTGGGGCAGGGCCAGGCACAGTTCTCACCTGGCGTGCTGGCCCAGGCCGACGGGGGCGTGTTGTATGTGGATGAGGTCAACCTGCTGCCCGATACCTTGGTCGACCTGTTGCTCGACGTGGCGGCCAGTGGCACCAACCGCATCGAACGCGATGGCATCTCGCATCGGCACAGCGCCCGCTTCGTGCTGATCGGCACCATGAACCCGGAAGAGGGCGAACTGCGCCCGCAGTTGCTTGACCGGTTTGGCCTGAACGTGGCCCTCGAAGGCCTGCCCGAGCCTGAAGCCCGCCAGCAGATCATACGCCGTCGGCTGGCCTTCGACAGCGACCCGCAAGCCTTCTGCGCGCAATGGGCTGCGGCCCAGGCGCAATTGCGCGAACGCTGCCAGGCGGCGCGCCATGCCTTGAATGGCATTGCCCTGGATGATCAGGCGCTGGCCTGGATCACCGAGCGCTGCTACGCCGCGGGTGTCGACGGCCTGCGCGCCGACCTGGTCTGGCTGCGGGCCGCGCGCGCCCATTGCGCCTGGCGCGGTGGTGCGGCCATCGAGGAAGCCGATGTCGATGCCGTGGCCGAGTTTGCCTTGCGCCATCGCCGGCGCGTCATGCCCCAGGCCAACCCGCCGTCGGCACCGCAACAGCCCGAACAGCAGGGTGCAAGCAACCCCGGCGAACAGGGCGGGCAGGGTGACTGGGGGGCATTGCCGGCACAGCCAGTCGCCAGCGGCGCGCGGCGTGAGGTGCCGAACTGGGCAAAAAAGCCCTGAGCATTCGCCAGCCACCTGCCAAAGGGGCGGATGCCAGACCAGGCGCGGGCAAGCAGGCCGGGGCCAGCCGTGGCCGGGCGCGCAGTGCAGCGGCCGGGCGAGTGGCCTGGCTGCCGACATTGCTCAAAGGGCGGCCACGCCTGCGCCAGGACTTATGCTGGCAACTGCGCCAGGCCAAACCCGCAGAGCTGTGGCTGGTGATTGTCGATGCTTCGGCCTCGACCCGTCGCCACCAGGCGCTGGCGCAGACCAAAGGGCTGCTGGCGGCCCTGTTCGACCAGGCCTATCGCCAGCGCGCCCGGCTGGCCCTGCTGACCGCCAGCGGGCGCACGCCACAATGGCAGCGCCACGGCCTGAAGGCCTCGGCGGCCCTGCAGCCCTGGCTGCAAGCCCTGGGGGCAGGTGGCGGTACGCCGCTGATCGCAGCACTGGAACAGGCACGGCACTGGCTGCAGGCACGCCAGCGTGCCCACCCGGATGAAGCGGTGCGTTGCCTGGTGTTTACCGATGGTCGCCTGCAGCATTGCAACGCCGTACAGCCCATGCCCTGCGCAACGTTATTGGTGGATATGGAACTGGCGCCCGTTCGCCTTGGGCGCGCACAGCGCCTGGCTGAGCAATTGCAGGCCGATTACCAGCACTTGCAGCAATTCAAAGTCCTGGACTGAATCGTATTGGCGCGACACTATGTCGCAATATAAAAAGTTGCCAGGGCAGCAACTTTGCATTCGAACAAGTGCGTGGCGTTGCACGCACTTGGTTTGCCGGGTGCTATTACTTCGGCATCGACCATGGTTGCAGGTCGTAACCTTTTTCGCACAGTTCGGCGCGCACTTCCTCAATCAGGCTGGCCCATTGGGCAGGGTCGGAATAGATACGCGAAGACACCTGCTTGCTGCCGATGCGGGTGCTGGTCCGGTCGATCACTGCCAGGCTCAGCTCACCAGTACCGTTGGGTGCATCCCAGGCTACGCACTGGAAAGGTTCGAAGGCGTGGTCGGCAATCAGCAGTGCTTCGTTGACACGGAGCGGGGCATTCATGGTTCGGTCTCTCTATGGTCCCAAACATCGAAGTTAAGTCCGCGTTGCTTCAAAGTCGCCTCATTCATCGCGAAGTGCAGCGCGGGGTTATGTGTACTGATGCTCGTTGTCCGGGGGCAAGTCACACATTAGGTGTAAAATTTTTTGTCAGGGTCGAATCCGTTGTTGTCTGCGCCGCCATGTGATGTCGATAAAACGCGAAAATTCCCGTGGCCCTTTGTAAAAAAATGCGTCGGCAGACAGACGGTACTGGGAACTGTCAACTTCGTTGCTACTGTTTAACAGGCGCCACAACTTGCTGTTTTACTTCATAAAACCAAAAACTGGCGCCAAGGATCGGTCATGCTACAGCTTGCCGCGCAACGCCGTCTGCTCATCGTCGACCCCTGCGACGACTGCCACCGTTTGTTGCCTGGCCTGCGAAACGCAGGTTGGGATGTAGACAGCTGCATGCTCGGCGCGGCGCTGGATCATCCTTGTGATGTGGGCTTGTTGCGCTTGCAGGCTTCGCACCTGAGGCAACCGGATGCGGTCAAGGACATGATCAAGCGCAGTAACACCGAATGGATCGCCGTGCTCAGCGCCGAACAGTTAAGGATGCCGGCATTCGGCGATTTCGTCTGTGAATGGTTCTTCGATTTCCACACCTTGCCGTTCGATGTCTCCCGTGTGCAGGTTACCCTGGGCCGGGCCTTCGGCATGGCGCGCCTGCGTGGCAAAGGGGCCGCCAAGGTGGATGAATCCACCCACGAACTGCTGGGCGAAAGCCGCCCCATTCGAGAGCTGCGCAAACTGCTGGGCAAGCTGGCGCCCACCGAGTCGCCCGTGCTGATCCGTGGTGAAAGCGGTACCGGCAAGGAACTGGTGGCCCGTACCCTGCACCGGCAGTCGCAACGCAGCGAGCAGCCGTTCATCGCCATCAACTGCGGCGCCATTCCCGAACACCTTATCCAGTCGGAACTGTTCGGCCATGAGAAAGGCGCCTTTACCGGGGCCCACCAACGCAAGACCGGGCGCATCGAGGCGGCCCATGGCGGCACCCTGTTTCTTGATGAAATCGGTGATCTGCCACTGGAGTTGCAAGCCAACCTGCTGCGCTTCTTGCAGGAGAAGCATATCGAGCGGGTGGGCGGCAGCCAGCCGATCCCGGTGGATGCACGCGTGCTGGCCGCGACCCATGTGGACCTGGAAAGGGCCATCGAGCAGGGGCGTTTTCGTGAAGACCTGTATTACCGCTTGAATGTGTTGCAAGTGGTGACCGCGCCGCTGCGTGACCGGCATGGTGACTTGTCGATGCTGGCCAGCCATTTTGCCCATTTCTACAGCCTGGAAACCGGGCGTCGGCCACGTTCGTTCAGCGACCATGCCCTGGCGGCCATGGGCAGGCATGACTGGCCGGGCAACGTGCGTGAACTGGCCAACCGCGTACGACGCGGCCTGGTGCTGGCCGAAGGCCGACAGATCGAGGCGCAGGACCTGGGCCTGCTGACGATTGACCAGGGGCAACAGCCGCTGGGTACGCTGGAAGAATACAAGCAACGGGCCGAGCGCCAGGCGTTGTGCGACGTGCTCAACCGGCACAGCGATAACATGAGCGTGGCGGCCAAGGTGCTGGGGATATCGCGGCCAACCTTTTACCGGTTGCTGCACAAGCACCAGATCCGCTGACCTGCGCGGTCCTGCAGGGATCGAGCAGGCTTCAGGCTTCACAATTATTAACAAAGTATCAAATGAGACAAAATTGACTCATTTTGCGCTCATGCCTATCATCCGGGCCGTTTTTCCATTTAAAGCCCGGGTGAATCATGAGCAACTTGCGTGCAATAGGAATGGCCAGTTGCCTGGCGGTGGCAGCCGTCCTGGCCGGCTGCGGCGAAGCTGAAGCGCCGCCGACCGAGGCGCAGAACGCCTTTCCAGTCCAGACCGTAACGGTCGCCAGCGAACCCCTGACCCTGGCGGCAACCCTGCCCGGCCGGGTCGAACCCATGCGCGTGGCCGAGGTGCGTGCCCGGGTGGCAGGCATCGTCCTGCACAAGGGGTTTGAAGAGGGCGCCGACGTCAAGGCCGGCGACGTGCTGTTCCAGATCGACCCGGCACCGTTCAAGGCTGCACTGGCCCGCGCCGAAGCCGACCTGGCCCGGGCCCAGTCGGTGGTGTTCGAAGCCCAGGCGCGGGTGCAGCGCTACCAGCCGTTGGTGAAGATACAGGCCGTCAGCCAGCAGGATTTCGACACTGCCAGCGCCAACCTGCGCAGTGGCCAGGCCGCCGTGCGTTCGGCCCAGGCTGATGTCGAGACTGCACGCCTGAACCTGGGCTACGCCACGGTCAAGGCGCCGATTTCCGGGCGTATTGGCCGGGCGCTGGTCACCGAAGGTGCGCTGGTGGGGCAGGGCGACGCCACGCTGATGGCGCGCGTGCAGCAACTGGACCCGATCTACGTCGATTTCACCCAGTCCGCCGCCGACGCCCTGCGCCTGCGCCAGGCGCTGAAGGACGGTGCACTGGCCGCCGGCGACCAGCAGGCCCTGACGGCCCGGGTAGAAGGCACTGACTACGAGCGCCAGGGCGCGCTGATGTTCACGGATATCGCGGTGGACCGCGGCACCGGCCAGGTCACCCTTCGCGGTCGCTTCGACAATGCTGATGGCATCTTGCTGCCGGGCATGTATGTGCGCGTGCGCACCCCCCAAGGCACCGACAACCAGGCCATCCTGGTACCGCAGCGCGCCATTCAGCGCGGCAGCGACGGCGAGGCCCGGGTAATGCTGGTGGGCATCGGCGGGGTTGCCGAGGCGCGCAGTGTGCGCACAGGTGTCATGCACGGCGCCCGCTGGCAGGTCACCGAAGGCCTGCGGCCAGGTGACCAGGTGATCGTCGGCAGCCCTGCCGGCCTGGCCCCGGGCATGCCGGTAACACCGGCCCCGGCGCAACAAGCCGCCGTGCGTTAAGGCGAGGGTAACGCAATGTCCAAGTTCTTCATCAAACGGCCGAATTTTGCCTGGGTCGTGGCGCTGTTCATTTCCCTGGCCGGGCTGCTGGTAATCCCCACCCTGCCGGTGGCCCAGTACCCCAACGTGGCGCCACCCCAGATCACTATCACCGCCACCTACCCGGGCGCTTCGGCCAAGGTACTGGTGGACTCGGTCACCAGCATCATCGAGGAGTCGCTCAACGGCGCCAAGAACCTGCTGTACTTCGAGTCCACCAACAACTCCAACGGCATGGCCGAAGTGGTGGTCACCTTCGAGCCGGGGACCGACCCGGAGCTGGCCCAGGTCGATGTGCAAAACCGCCTTAAAAAGGCCGAGGCACGCATGCCGCAGGCGGTGATCACCCAGGGTATCCAGGTTGAGCAGACCAGCGCCGGCTTCTTGCTGATCTACGCCCTCAGTTACAAGGAAGGCGCTGGCAACGCCGATACCACGGCGTTGGGCGACTACGCGGCGCGCAACATCAACAACGAACTGCGCCGGGTACCGGGCGTGGGCAAGTTGCAGTTTTTCTCGTCGGAAGCGGCCATGCGCGTCTGGGTCGACCCGCAGAAGCTGGTGGGCTACGGGCTGTCGATCGATGACGTGAGCAACGCCATTCGCGGGCAGAACGTGCAGGTGCCTGCCGGCAGCTTCGGCAGCGCGCCGGGCAGTAGCCAGCAGGAGCTGACCGCCACCCTGGCCGTGCAAGGCACCCTGGACGACCCACAGGCGTTTGGCCGTGTGGTGCTGCGTGCCAACCCGGACGGTTCGTTGGTGCGCCTGGCCGACGTCGCCCGCCTGGAAGTGGGCATGGAAAGCTACAACTTTGCTTCGCGCCTGAACGGCAAGCCCGCCGTGGCCGGCGCGGTGCAGCTGGCGCCGGGCGCCAATGCGTTGAAAACCGCCGAGCTGGTCAAGGATCGCCTGGCCGAGCTGAGCGCGTTCTTCCCCGAGGGGGTCGAATACTCGGTGCCGTATGACACCTCGCGCTTTGTCGACGTGGCCATTGAAAAGGTCATTCACACCCTGCTCGAAGCCATGGTCCTGGTGTTTCTGGTGATGTTCCTGTTCCTGCAGAACATCCGCTACACCTTGATCCCGTCCATCGTGGTGCCCGTGTGCCTGCTGGGTACGTTGATGGTGATGAAGCTGCTGGGCTTCTCGGTGAACATGATGACCATGTTCGGCATGGTGCTGGCCATCGGCATTCTGGTGGACGACGCCATCGTGGTGGTGGAGAACGTCGAACGGATCATGGCCGAGGAGGGGCTGTCGCCAGTCGATGCCACCGTCAAAGCCATGGGCCAGGTGTCGGGTGCGATCATCGGCATCACCCTGGTGCTGTCGGCGGTGTTCATGCCGCTGGCGTTCATGTCTGGCTCGGTGGGGGTGATCTACCAGCAGTTCTCGCTGTCGTTGGCGGTGTCGATCCTGTTCTCGGGCTTTCTGGCGCTCACCTTCACCCCGGCCCTGTGCGCTACGCTGCTCAAGCCGGTGGCCCCCGGGCACCATGAGAAGCGCGGTTTCTTCGGCGCCTTCAACCGTGGCTTCGCCCGGCTGACCGAGCGCTATTCGGTAATGAACACAACCCTGGTTCGGCGTGCCGGCCGCTACATGCTGGTATACGTCGGCATCCTGGCGATGCTCGGCTACTTCTACCTGCGTTTGCCGGAATCCTTCGTGCCGGTTGAAGACCAAGGCTACGCGATTGTCGACGTGCAGTTGCCGCCGGGGGCCAGCCGTGTGCGCACCGACGCGACCGGGCAGGCCCTGGAGCAGTTCCTGATGTCGCGTGAAGCACTGGCATCGGCGTTCATGGTCAGCGGCTTCAGCTTCTCGGGCATGGGCGAGAACGCCGCGCTGGCGTTCCCTACCTACAAAGACTGGTCGGTCCGTGGCGCCGGGCAATCGGTGGATGCCGAAACCCAGGCGATCAATGCGCAGTTTGCCGGTTACGGCGATGGCACGATCATGGCGGTCAACCCGCCACCGATCGATGGCCTGGGCAACGCCGGTGGTTTTGCCCTGCGCCTGCTCGACCGTGGCGGCCTGGGCCGTGAAGCGTTGCTGGCGGCCCGTGACAAGATCCTTGGCGAGGCCAACGGCAACCCGGTCATCTTGTACGCAATGATGGAAGGCCTGGCCGAGGCGCCGCAACTGCGCGTCGATATCGACCGGGAAAAGGCCCGCGCCCTGGGTGTGGCCTTCGAGACCATCAACGGCACCTTGGCCACAGCGTTTGGCTCGGCAGTCATCAATGATTTCACCAACGCCGGCCGGCAACAGCGGGTGGTGGTGCAGGCCGAACAGGGCGAGCGGATGACGCCAGAAAGCGTATTGCGCCTGTACGCCCCGAATGCCGATGGCCAGCAAGTGCCGTTCAGCAGCTTTGTCACCACCCGTTGGGAAGAGGGGCCGGTGCAGATCGTGCGTTACAACGGCTACCCGTCAATCCGCATTTCCGGGGATGCCGCACCGGGCTACAGCACCGGCCAAGCCATGGCCGAAATGGAGCGGCTGGTCAGCGAGTTGCCGCCGGGTATCGGCTATGCCTGGACTGGCCTGTCCTACCAGGAAAAGGTCTCCAGCGGCCAGGCCAGCAGCCTGTTCGCCCTGGCCATTGTGGTGGTGTTCCTGCTGCTGGTGGCGCTGTACGAAAGCTGGGCGATCCCGCTGACGGTGATGCTCATCGTACCGATCGGTGCGCTGGGGGCGGTGCTGGCGGTGATGGTTACCGGCATGCCCAACGATGTGTATTTCAAAGTTGGCCTGATCACCATCATCGGCCTGGCAGCGAAGAACGCCATCCTGATCGTCGAGTTCGCCAAGGAACTGTGGGAGAAGGGCTACAGCCTGCGTGACGCCGCCATCGAGGCTGCGCGCCTGCGCTTCCGGCCCATTGTGATGACCTCGATGGCCTTCATTCTTGGCGTGGTGCCGCTGGCTGTCGCCAGCGGTGCCGGTGCCGCCAGCCAGCGGGCGATTGGTACCGGGGTAATCGGCGGCATGCTTAGTGCCACCCTGCTGGGTGTGGTGTTCGTGCCAATCTGCTTTGTCTGGGTGCTGTCGCTGCTCAAGCGCAAACCGGCGCCGCAGGCCCAAGCTCCTTTGGTTGGATGATCCAGCCGTTTCGGCCCCTGGGACCCGTGCCCAGGGGCCTTTTTTTGTCAGGACCCTGGCCGGGCCTGTGCGCCTTGCAAGAACAGTTGCTCCAGCGCCAGCGCCGAATTGGCACTGGCCGCGCGGCCGCGCCGCTCGGCGTCGACCATGCCGTAGATCTGGGTGATGAACATTTCGGTGAATACGGCAGCGCTGATATCGATACGTAACACACCCATCTGCTGCGCCCGAAGGAAGAACGCATCCATCGCCTGGGTGTAGGCCAGCCAGCGGCGGTCTTCGCTGTCGCCCAGCAAGGTGTCGGGGCGGTACTGGAACATCAGGAACACCAGCATCTCGCGGTGCTTGAGGTGCTCGGCAATCAGGTGGCGCACTGCGGCCAGGGGCTCGGCCGTATCCAGGGCGGCATTGTCGATTACCTGGTTGAGCACCTGCTCGCCATGGTTCTCGAGCATGGCGACCAGGCTGTCGCGGGTGCCGCAGAAACGGTGCAGGGTGGCTTTGCTGACGCCAGCGGTTTCGGCCAGCTCCTTGAGGGTGGCGCGGGGGTGGACCACGATGGCGTGGGCCAGGGCCTTGAGCAGGCGTTCGTCGTGGGAAGTGGGGTGCATCGGCATGCCTCGCGTGAATCGCATGGCAATTATTGTGCAGGAACTGAGAGGGTGATCAAGTGCCGAAGTCTCATTTGAGACTTTTTTGTGTCTTGAATGGCCTCTTCGCGGGCATGCCCGCTCCCACAGGTGCTGCACAGCCATGGAGGCTGTGGATATTCCCTGTGGGAGCGGGCGAGCCCGCGAAAGGGCCCTTACAGGCTAACGATCAATGCATCCCCCGCGGAATGGTCTTCAGCAGGTCTTCCGGGCTGATATGCCCCACAACCTGGGCCACCGCGCTGCCTGGGGTCGGCAGGTCGATGATATGGCTCTTCATCTTACCTACCACATGCATTTCGCAGGGTTTGCAGTCGAATTTCAGGGTCAGCACTTCGTCACCCTGAATCAGCTGCATCGGTGCCACCTTGGTGCGCACGCCGGTTACGCCCTTGGCCTGCTTGGGGCACAGGTTGAAGGAGAAGCGCAGGCAGTGCTTGGTGATCATCACCGGCACTTCGCCGTGCTCTTCATGGGCCTCGTAGGCCGCGTCGATCAGTTGCACGCCATGACGGTGGTAGAAATCGCGGGCCTTCTGGTTGTACACGTTGGCCAGGAACGACAGGTGCGACTCGGGGTACACGGGCGGCGGCGTGGTCTCGGCCTTGCGCCCGCCACGCGGGTGCGCCTTGATACGCGCCTCGGTCAGCGCCTCGATGGCTTCACGGCGCAGCGCCTTGAGCTGCGAGTTGGGGATGAAGTACGCCTGCGGGGCATCCAGCTGGATGCTGTCGGCGTGGTACATCGTGGTGCCCAGCTGGCCGAGCAGGTCGTGCAACTGGTCCAGTGCCTGCTGCGGCTTGTTGGCTGCGCCGAACGGGCCATCCAGGGCCACCTGCACGCATACGCCTTCTTCACTGCTCAGCGTCAGCATCAGGCGCTGTTCGCGCAGCACGGCATGCCACTCCACGCCAACCCGGCGCTCGGACGAGGTGCGTTGCAAGGCCTGCTGCCAGTTGTGGTCGAGGTTACGCGACAGCGGGTGGTTGGGCCGCAGTTTGTGCAGGCCCTCGGGCATTTCGTTGGGCTCGACGCGGTAGCGGTAGCGCTTGTTGCCATCTTCCTCGAACTCGCCACGCGGTTCGGCGATGTTGGCGCGGAAGCCCACCACTTCACGCTTGACCAGTACATTGAGGCCGTCGCCGTTGGTCAGCGGGACATCGGTAACCACCTGCATGTCACGCTTGCCGACCTTTTCCACCACGCCCACGGGCAGGCCGGTGAAGGTTGGCGAGTCGAAGGCACCGATATCGACCTTGCGGTCGGTAACGAAGTAGTCGGTGCTGCCGCGGTGGAAGGTTTTGTCCGGGTCGGGCAGGAAGAAGTGCTCGGTACGGCCGCTGGATGCACGGGCATAGGCCGGGCGGCCTTCGAGGATGGCGTCGAGCTCTTTGCGGTAGTGGGCGGTGATGTTCTTCACGTAGCCCATGTCCTTGTAGCGGCCCTCGATCTTGAACGAGCGCACGCCGGCATCGACCAGGTCGGCCAGGTTGGCGGTCTGGTTGTTGTCCTTCATCGACAGCAGGTGCTTCTCGAACGCGACCACGCGGCCCTGGTCATCTTTCAGGGTGTAGGGCAGGCGGCAGGCCTGCGAGCAATCGCCCCGGTTGGCGCTGCGGCCGGTTTGCGCGTGGGAGATGTTGCACTGGCCGGAGAAGGCCACGCACAGCGCACCGTGGATGAAGAACTCGATGGCAGCGTCGGTTTCGCTGGCGATGGCGCGGATTTGCTGCAGGTTCAGCTCACGGGCCAGTACCAGTTGCGAGAAGCCGGCCTGGTCAAGGAACTTGGCCCGCTCCAGGGTACGGATATCGGTCTGGGTGCTGGCGTGCAGCTCGATCGGCGGGATATCCAGCTCCATCACCCCCAGGTCCTGCACGATCAGCGCGTCGACACCGGCGTCGTACAGCTGATGGATCAGCTTGCGCGCAGGCTCCAGCTCGTTGTCGTGCAGGATGGTGTTGATGGTGGTGAACACGCGTGCGTGATAGTGACGGGCGAACTCGACCAGTTCGGCGATATCGCTGACTTCGTTGCAGGCGTTATGGCGTGCGCCAAAGCTTGGGCCGCCGATGTAGATGGCGTCAGCGCCGTGCAGGATCGCTTCACGGGCGATGGCCACGTCACGGGCAGGGCTGAGCAGTTCCAGGTGATTCTTTGGAAGGGACATGTCGTTATATTTTCGGGCTGTCACGGTTTAGGCGGGCATTGTAGCGGTGAAACGGGCTGGCGGCATCATCGGGGTGCCGGGAGGTGTATTGCCTGGACGGGCCTCATCGCCGGCAAGCCAGCTCCCACAGGTACAGCGCAGCTTTCAAGGCCTGCGCTGTACCTGTGGGAGCTGGCTTGCCGGCGATGAGGCCTTGGCAGGTCAATCAGCGCTTGGCAGCCATCGCCGTCACTTCGACGCGCATGCCTTCGAACGCCAGGGAGGCCACACCCACGGCCGCCCGCACCGGCCAAGGCTTGCTGAAGAAGCGCTGGTACACCTCGTTGAACGCGGCGCGGTCGGCCATGTCGGTCAGGTAGATGGTCAGGTGCAGCACGCGGTCCATGCCGCTGCCGGCCTTTTCCAGCGCCACTTTCAGTGCCTGCAGGGTGCATTCGCTTTGCGCGACGATATCGCCCAGTTCCAGGCTGCCATCGGCGTGGGTCGGGATCTGCGTGGTAACCAGCACGCCGTTGTACTCGGCGACGTCGGACGAAATCGACTCGGCGTCCGGGTCGGGGGTGTAGATGATGTCTGCTTGTGCCATGGTGTGTTTTGCCTTGCAACGGAAGGAAAGCGGCAAGCCTACGCGAGCAGGGCGGGCGGGTCGAGGGCGCCCCGGTGTTTGAAATGCGCGGCGTTCGCCGTCAGAATCGCGCCCCATTGCAAAGCCGGGGGCACACTTTGAACGAACAGACTTTGTCCAGACGCCTGGAGCGCGTGGCTGCACATGTGCCGCAGGGCGCGCGCCTGGCTGACATCGGCTCGGACCATGGCTTTCTGCCAGTGGCGTTGATGCTGCGTGGCGTGATCGAGGCCGGGGTGGCAGGCGAGGTGGCGCAGACGCCGTTCGCTTCGGCTCAGCGCACGGTGGTGAGGAACGGCCTGGAGGCCGACATCACCGTGCGCCTGGCCGATGGCCTGGCTGCGGTCGAGCCGCAAGACCGTATCTCGGTGGTCAGCATCTGCGGCATGGGTGGCGAAACCATGTGCGAGATCCTGGAGGCCGGCAAGCAGCGCTTGCCTGGTGTTACGCGCCTGGTGCTGCAGCCCAATGGCGCTGAGTGCGAGCTGCGCCATTGGCTGGCGGGTAATGGCTACCAGATCGTCAGCGAAGAACTGCTGCGGGAAAACCGCTTCGACTACGAAATCATCGTCGCCGAGCCGGGCGGGGCAGCGTACACCGCTGAACAGCTGTACTTCGGCCCGGTGCTGATGCAGGAAAAAAGCGAGGCGTTTCTGGTGAAGTGGCGGCGCATGCTGAAGCAGAAGCAGCAAACCCTGGCCAACTTCGAACGTGCCCGCGATGCGGTGCCTCAGGTGAAGATTGACGCCTTCAACCAGCAGGTGGCATGGATCACCCAGGTGCTGGCGTGACTCACTGCTGCGAGCAGTTGCCCATTTCGCGGTAGTCTACTTCGCGTTTCTGGCCCTGGTGGTCCACATACACCATGTGCGCGGTGCCCACCTGGCAATCGGCGGCGTTGCTGGCCGGGGTGATCGAGATCACTTTGGCCACATCCAGCGGCATGCCGTACTCATAGTTGGCGCTGCTGCTGACCGGTTGGCTGTTACCTGCATCGGCAAAGGCGCCGAACGAGGCGAGGGCAGCGGCAACGGCAATGACAGCGATCGAACGTTTCATGGCAGGCTCCTTTTCTTCAATGTATGACTCATGATGTATTCATTGGTCATTCACAATAAATGGGCTAGTCCGTGATAGATTCCTGCCTGTAACGCAAGAATAAGACTGAACAAGGAGCACACCTTCATGGACATGCTGCATGCCATGCGTACCTTTGCCCGTGTGGTGGAATGTGGCAGCTTCGCTGCAGCCGCCAATGCCCTGGACATCTCCGCGGCGCAGGTTTCGCGCATAGTCGCGGAACTGGAAAACCAGCTCCAGACACGCCTGCTGCACCGCACCACGCGGCGCCTGCGCATGAGCGAGGCAGGCGAGCGGTTTCTCGAACGGGCGCGGCAGATCATGCTGCTGACCGAAGAGGCAGTCGGCGAAGCCCGTGGCGCGCACCTGACCCCGCGTGGCCACCTGCGTTTGCATTGCCCGCACGGGCTGGGGCTGTTACTGATGCCGCTGGTGGCCGGCTATAACGCGCTGTTTCCGGACGTGGTGATCGAACTGACCCTGTCGCAGCGCAACCCCGACCCGCTGGCCGAAGGGCATGACGTAGTGATCACCGTGGACGGTGCGCTGCCGGATTCGCAGCTGATCGCGGTGCCGCTGGGCAACATTTTCAGCATCCCCTGCGCGGCCCCCGCTTACCTGGAAACCCATGGTGTACCCGAGCGGCCTGAAGACTTGCACAGCCACCGCTGCCTGCGCATGGCCTACCCGATGTATGAAGGTGACTGGGTATTCCCGCAAGGGGTTGACCAGTGTGTGATCGCGCCGAACGACAGCTTCTCCACCAACGTTGCCGACGCCATGCTGGTGGCCAGCGAGCTGGGCATGGGCATCGGCCTGCTGCCGTTCTACACCGCCAGCCAGGCGATCGAACAGGGGCGCTTGTGCCGGCTGCTGGCACCGTACCGCCTGCGCGAAAGTGCGCTGTATGCGATGTATCCGTCACGGCACTACCTGGATGCCAAGGTGCGTACCTGGATCGACTACCTGAAGGAGCAACTGCCAGCGTTGTTCGAGGGGCATGCGAGGGTGGTGGATGACCCGCGGTATTGGCGCTGAAAGACGGATCTGCGTTGTTGTGGGAGCAACTGTCTTATTCAAAATCTTCAAGCTCGCACAATCTCTGTGGGAGCGGGCGTGTCGAGGCGTCGAACCGCCGCGAAGCAGGCAACGCGGTGGATGGCACCGGCTTTGCCGGTGTTCGCGGGCACGCCCGCTCCCACAGGGATTCGCGCCAGCTTTTAGAAATTGAGCAAGACAGTTGCTCCCACAGACTGCGGCCGCCTTACTACAGCGGGTAGTGCTTCAACTCCCGCGCAATCAGCATGCGCTGGATCTCGCTCGACCCTTCGTAAATCTGGGTGATTCGCGCATCACGGTAGTAGCGCTCCACCGGGTAATCCTCCAGGTAGCCATACCCGCCATGCACCTGGATCGCCATCGAGCACACCCGCTCGGCCATTTCCGAGGCGAACAGCTTGGCCTGTGACGCCTCCGACAGGCACGGCTTGCCGGCGCTGCGCAGGCGGGCGGCATGCAGGATCAGCAAGCGTGCGGCGTTCACCTGCACCTGCATGTCGGCCAGCAGGTTGGCGATGCTCTGGTGCTCGTTGATCGGCTTGCCGAACTGCACGCGGTCACGCGAGTACACCAGTGCCGCCTCGAACGCAGCGCGGGCGATGCCCAGCGCCTGGGCGGCGATGCCGATACGGCCACCTTCAAGGTTGGACAGGGCAATGGCCAGGCCCTTGCCACGCTCGCCCAGGATGTTGGCAGCGGGGATGCGGCAGTTATCGAAGGTGACTGCGCAGGTATCGGAGGCGCGAATGCCCATCTTGTGTTCGCTGCGGTCTACCTTGAACCCCGGGTTGTCGGTGGGCACGAGAAACGCCGACAAACCCTTCTTGCCCAGCTCTGGGTCGGTCACCGCGAAGACGATGGCCAGGCCGGCGCGACGGGCATTGCTGACGAACTGTTTGGCACCATTGATGACCCACTGGCCATCGACCAGCTCGGCGCGGGTGCGCAGGTTGTGCGCTTCGGAGCCGGCCTGTGGCTCGGTCAGGCAAAAGCAGCCGATCACCTCGCCGCTGGCCAGGCGCGGCAGCCATTGCTGTTGCTGCTCGGCAGTACCGTAGGCCAGCAGCGGGCCGCAGCCTACCGAGTTGTGGATGCTCATCATCGCCCCGGTGGCGCCGCAGCCGGCAGCGATTTCTTCCACGGCCAGGGCGTAGGCGACGTAGTCGGTGTAGCTGCCGCCGAAGTCCTCAGGCACCACCATGCCCAGCAGGCCCAGTTCGCCCATCTTGCGCACTACGCCATCATCAATCCAGCCGGCCTTTTCCCAGGCTTGTGCATGCGGGGCGATTTCGCCACGGGCAAAGTCCCGGGCCATGTCGCGGATCATGATCTGTTCTTCGCTCAGTTCCAGGTCTTGCATCGGTGTACTCCCGGGCTCACAGGCCTTCGAAGAATTGGTCAACCCGCTGCTGCTGCAGCGCGGCCAGGGTCGGCGGGTTCCAGCGGGGCTGCTTGTCCTTGTCGATGATCAGGGCGCGCACGCCTTCGATGATATCGCCGTGCCGGAACCACTGGCGGTCCAGGTGCAGCTCCATGGCAAAGCAGTCCTCCAGGCCCAGGTGGCGGCCACGGCGCAGCATCTCCAGCGTAACCGCCATGGCCAGGGGCGAGCGGCTTTCCAGCTGGTCGGCAGTGGCGACGGCCCAGGCATGGCTGTCGCCGATGCTCACCGCACGCAGCTGCTCGACGATGGCTTGCACGGTTGGCAGGGCGAAGAAGTGGTCGATGACCGGGCGCAGTTTTTCCAGCGGCGCATCGTCCAGCACCTGCGTGCCCAGCTTGGCCAGCAGGTTCTGCAGGTCTTTAAGCGGGTTGTCGCCAAAGCTCAGTTGGTCCAGGCCTTGGTCAAGGGCGGCGAGTTGGCCGCTGGCCAGGTACCAGTCGGCCAGGCCGCAGTACAGCGCGTCGGCCGCCTGGATCTGGGCGCCGCTGACACCGAGGTAGCTGCCCAGCTCGCCGGGGATGCGCGACAGGAAGTAGCTGCCGCCAACATCGGGGAAGTAGCCAATGCCGACCTCGGGCATGCCCAGCCGGCTGCGCTCGGTGACCACACGCAGGTCGCAGCCCTGGGCCAGGCCCATGCCGCCCCCCAGGGTAAAGCCGTCCATCAGCACCAGCACCGGTTTGCGGTAGCGGTGGATGACCAGGTCGAGGGCGTATTCCTCGACAAAGAAGGTTTCATGCAGCGTGTCGCCGGCTTTGAAGCTGTCGTGCAGCGAGCGGATATCGCCCCCGGCACAGAAGCCTTTGGGGCCCTCGCCGCGCAGTACCACGGCGCGCACGTGTGGGTCTTCGGCCCACTGGTCGAGGTGCTGGCGCAGGCTGCGGACCATGTCCAGGGTCAGTGCATTGAGGCCGGCGGGGCGGTTGAGTATCAGGTGGCCGACCTGGTTGCGAACCTCGGCCAGTACGTGCTCGGTCGCCGAGGCTTGAGCGTGCGCAGTCATTGCGTTCTCCCTGCTTTGTTATTGATTTTCCAAGTGAAGTCTGGAGTTCGCTGGAGGATCGCAGGATCCTGTCATGCGAATTTGCCTTGCACAATTGACAATTATGCAGGGGCATCGTGCATTTTTGCCGTGAGCCGGCCTGTGGGCTGGCACATTCATTAACCTTACCGTAATGAACGCGCCGCTAGCTTGATTGATCCGCCACGCGGCGCAGCCCTAAGGTGACCTCCACGACAGCGAACCTGTGGAGCCACCATGACAATAACTCAGAATCCACCGCCGCAATGGTCGCGACGGCGCGCAGAAAAGCAGCGCCGTCTCGACCGGGTCCGTCACCTCGCCGACGGCGTGGTGCTGCCCACCGAACGTATCGTCGAAGCCCTCGAACTGCTGCTGGCCCCCGGCGACCGGGTGGTGCTGGAAGGCAACAACCAGAAGCAGGCCGACTTCCTCTCGCGCTCGTTGGCCAAGGTCGACCCCGGGCGTTTGCACGACCTGCACATGATCATGCCCAGCGTCAGCCGCGCCGAGCACCTGGATTTGTTCGAGCGCGGCATTGCCCGCAAGCTCGACTTTTCCTTTGCCGGCCCGCAGAGCCTGCGCATCGGCCAGTTGCTGGAAGATGGCCTGCTCGAAGTCGGGGCCATCCACACCTACATCGAGCTTTACTCCCGGCTGCTGGTCGACCTGATTCCCAACGTCACCCTGGTGGCCGGCTTCATGGCCGACCGCGACGGCAACCTGTACACCGGCCCCAGTACCGAAGACACCCCGGCACTGGTTGAGCCGGCGGCGTTCAGTGACGGCATCGTCATTGCCCAGGTAAACCAGCTGGTGGACCGTGTAGATGACCTGCCACGGGTCGACATTCCGGCGTCCTGGGTCGATTTCGTGGTGGTCGCCGACCAGCCCTTCTACATAGAACCGTTGTTCACCCGCGACCCGCGCCATATCAAGCCGGTGCATGTACTGATGGCAATGATGGCCATTCGCGGTATCTACGAAAAACACCAGGTGCAGTCGCTGAACCATGGCATTGGCTTCAACACCGCCGCCATCGAACTGATCCTGCCCACCTACGGCGAGTCCCTGGGCCTGAAAGGCAAGATCTGCCGCAACTGGACGCTGAACCCGCACCCCACGCTGATCCCGGCCATCGAGACCGGCTGGGTGCAAAGCGTGCACTGCTTCGGCACCGAGTTGGGCATGGAGGACTACATCGCCCAGCGCCCGGACGTGTTCTTTACCGGGCGCGATGGCTCGCTGCGCTCCAACCGCATGATGTGCCAGCTGGCGGGGCAATATGCGGTCGACCTGTTCATCGGTGCCACGTTGCAAGTGGATGGCGATGGCCATTCTTCCACCGTTACCCGCGGCCGCCTGGCGGGCTTTGGCGGTGCGCCGAACATGGGCCACGACCCGCGTGGCCGGCGCCACGCAACCCCGGCCTGGCTCGACATGACCGTGCCGCAGACCCTGCTGGAGCGTGGGCGCAAGCTGGTGGTGCAAATGGTCGAGACCTACCAGGAAGGCGGCAAGCCCACTTTCGTGGAAACCCTCGATGCCGTGCAAGTGGCCAAAAAAGCGGGCATGCCGCTGGCGCCGGTGATGATCTACGGCGACGACGTCACCCACCTGTTGACCGAAGAGGGCATTGCCTACCTGTACAAGGCCCGCAGCCTGGAAGAACGCCAGCAGATGATCGCCGCCGTGGCCGGGGTTACCGCCATCGGCCTGCGCCATGACCCGAAAGACACCCTGCGCATGCGCCAACAGGGCCTGATCGCCTTGCCCGAAGACCTCGGCATCCGCCGCACTGACGCCAGCCGCGAGCTGCTGGCAGCGCGCAGCATCGCTGACCTGGTCGAGTGGTCCGGCGGCCTCTACAACCCGCCTGCACGGTTCAGGAGCTGGTGATGAGCGCACTCGACTTGCAACCGCATCGGCTTCTTCGCGGGCACGCCCGCTCCCACAGTGGCATTGCCGAACTTGATACGGGTGCTATCCCTGTGGGAGCGGGCATGCCCGCGAAGAGGCCAGCCCAGACAACCCAGATCCAACTGCCAGACCATTTGGCCGACCTGGCCGTAGAAGCCCTGATAGACGAAGCCGACCTGTCCCCCAAACCCGGCCTGGTCGACCGCCGCAGCAACGGCGCCCACCACGACATGTCGCTGTCCCTGATGCACGCTTCGGCGCTGTCACTGTGGCCCTGCCTGCGGCAAATGGCCGAAGCCGCGCAAACCTTCGGCGAAATCAGCCAACCCCTGCGTGCCTCACTCGGCCAACTCGGCCGCGAAGGCGAAGCCGCCATGCTCGCCACCACGGGCGGGGTAAACACCCACCGCGGCGCAATCTGGGCACTGGGCCTGCTGGTAGCGGCCACAGCCCTTGAGACCCAGGCCGACGCCAGCACCCTGGCCGCCCGCGCCGGGCGCATCGCCGTGCTGGACGACCCGGCCATGGCCCCGCAAGACAGCCACGGCCAGCAGGTGCGCCGCCGCTACGGCACAAGCGGCGCCCGCGAACAGGCGCAACAAGGCTTCCCCGCCGTCATCGGGCACGGCTTGCCACAACTGCAACGCAGCCGTGCCGCCGGTGCCAGCGAGCAGCACGCCCGGCTCGATGCACTGTTGGCGATCATGGCCGTGCTCAGCGACACCTGCGTGCTCTGGCGCAGCGGCCCAGCCGGCCTGGCCAGCGTGCAGCAAGGTGCGCTGGCCGTGCTGGCCGAAGGCGGTAGCGCCACCCTGGCCGGGCGCCGCCAACTGCGCCAGCTGGACCAGCACCTGCTGCACCTGAACGCCTCACCGGGCGGCGCCGCCGACTTGCTGGCCGCCTGCCTGTACCTCGACAAAGCCGGGAGCCTGTGACATGGAAACCCTGAATTTTCAATTCCCCGCCACCGAACCGGGCCGTGGCCGCACGCTGGTGGGCTGCGTCAGCTCTGGCGACCTGGAAGTGCTGATCGAGCCCGGTACTGCCGGCAGCCTGCATATCCAGGTGGTGACCTCGGTCAACGGCAGCGGTGCGCGCTGGGCACAGCTGTTCCAGCGCCTGTTCGAGGGCCGCGCCTGGCCGGCTGTGAACATCGACATCCATGACTTCGGCGCTACCCCGGGCGTGGTACGCCTGCGCCTTGAGCAAGGCTTCGAGGAGATAGCCCATGACTGACACCGCACGCTTGCTGCGCAGCCGCAGCTTTGTCGAACTGGGCGCCCGCCAACGGGCGCGTGCCTTGCTCGATCCGGGTACTTTCCGTGAACTGCTGGGCCCGTTCGATCGGCTGATGTCGCCGTGGCTGCCGCGCCAGGGCATCGTGCCCCAGTCCGATGATGGCGTGGTGATCGCCAAGGGCCTGCTGAATGGGCGCAACGCCGTGCTCGCCGCCATTGAAGGCGGTTTTCAGGGCGGCAGCATGGGCGAGGTGGGCGGTGCCAAGATCGCCGGCGCCCTGGAACTGGCCATTGAAGACAACCGCAACGGCATTCCCACGTGTGCGGTGTTGCTGCTGGAAACCGGTGGGGTGCGTTTGCAGGAGGCCAACCTGGGCCTGGCGGCGATTGCCGAGATCCAGGCAGCCATTGTCGAACTGCGTACCTTGCAACCCGTGGTTGGCCTGATCGCAGGCTCGGTCGGTTGCTTTGGTGGCATGTCCATCGCCGCAGGGCTGTGCAGCCACTTGCTGGTCACCCGTGAAGCGCGCCTGGGCCTCAACGGGCCACAAGTGATCGAACAGGAAGCGGGTATTGCCGAGTACGACGCCAAGGACCGCCCCTTTATCTGGAGCCTGAGCGGTGGCGAACAGCGCCATGCCAGCGGGCTGGTCGATGGCTATGTGGCCGACGACATCGATGCCCTGCGCGAACGCCTGGTGCAACTGCTCGACACGCCTTCGACGGAGCGCGCCAGCCAGCACGCCTGGTACCTCGAACGCCTGGCCCGGCTGGGGGCTGACTGCCCGCAACTGGATGCTGCCGCCGTGCGTAACCTTTACCAAGGAGAAGCCAAATGAACCGTGCCTTGAACTGGCTGCCGGGCCTGGCAGGCGGGCAAGCCTTGCCGGGCTACCCCGCATCGTTGCAGGTGATTGACGGCGAACTGGACAACCGCCTGGCGCGTTTCATCGCCGTGGTGCCTGATGTGCACAACCCATTCCCCCGCGCCCGCTCGGGCGAGGTCGGCCTGCTGGAAGGTTGGGGGCTGGCAAAGGCCGTGAGCGAGGCGGTGGAGGCTGATCGCAATGGGCAGAAGCGTGCGATTGTCGCGGTCATCGACGTGCCAAGCCAGGCCTATGGTCGTCGCGAGGAAGCGTTGGGCATTCACCAGGCATTGGCCGGTGCCGTGCAGGCGTATGCCCAGGCGCGGTTGGCCGGGCACCCGGTGATCGGCTTGCTGGTCGGCAAGGCCATGTCCGGTGCCTTCCTGGCGCATGGTTACCAGGCCCAGCGCCTGATCGCCCTGGACGATGCCGGGGTAATGGTGCACGCCATGGGCAAAGCGGCAGCAGCGCGGATCACCCTGCGCAGCGTCGAGCAACTGGAAGCGCTGGCTGCCGAGGTTCCACCCATGGCCTACGACCTCAACAGCTATGCCTCGCTTGGCTTGTTGTGGCGCCGCCTGACGGTGGAAAGCGCCGAGGCCCCGAGCGCTGCCGACATCGCGCAAGTGCGTGCTTGCCTGGCCGAGGCAGTGCACGACATAGGCAACTCGACTGACCTGTCGTCACGGCTGGCGGGGGAGAACCGCAGTGCCTCGCGCCAGGTACGTGAGCAGTTGCGCCGCCAGTGGCAGGGCGCTTGAGATGAACGCGCCAAGGCCGCACGACCTGCTGTGGGGGATGCCCGTGTCGGGCTTGCCCATGGACGCGCCGCAGTGGGCGCAGGCGGTTGTGGCAAGCGGTCAGCCGGTGGTGGTGCGGCGTGCCGCTTGTGACGACGGATGGGTGGCGGTAGGGCTGCGTGGCCAGGGCCGGGCTCAACGGTTGGGCGCGTTGATGCGCCTGGCTGATATCAAGCGTCAACAAAGCCCAGAAGCACTGCGCGTGGCGGTACAAAGCCCATGGCCCGCGTTGCAGGCTCTGGCCTCGGTCACCCCGGTTTTGCAGGCCAGCGGCCTGGCCTGGGGGCCGACGGGCGGGGTGGGCTATCAACTTGCGACCGGCATTGAAGTGGTCCATGCCGACAGTGACCTTGACCTGGTGTTGCGCGCACCACAACCGCTGGCCCGCGCCCAGGCGCGAGAGCTGCTGGATATCCTCGACTGCGCGCCGTGCCGTATCGATGTGCAACTGGAAACCCCGGCGGGTGCTGTTGCCCTGCGCGAGTGGGCTGGTTACGCCCGCCGCGTACTGCTCAAATCGCCCCATGGTCCGCGGCTGGTCAGCGCCCCTTGGGCGGTGATGGAAGGCGCCGCATGAGCAGCCTGTTCGCCTTCCCCGGCCAGGGGGCCCAGCAGGCGGGCATGCTGCACTGCCTGCCTGAAGGTTGCGGGCAACTGCTGGAAGAGGCCAGTGATGTGCTCGGCCAACCGGCGCTGACGCTGGACAGCCAGCAAGCCTTGCAATCTACCCGCGCCGTGCAGCTGTGCCTGCTGCTGAGCGGCGTGGCCTGGGCGCGCTGGCTGATGCAGCGCAGCCCTGCACCGGATTATGTAGCGGGGCTATCAATTGGTGCTTATCCCGCTGCAGTGGTGGCGGGTGCGTTGGACTTTGCCGATGCCGTGCGCCTGGTCGCCCTGCGTGGCGAGCTGATGCAGCGTGCCTGGCCGCAAGGCTATGGCATGACCGCACTCAGCGGGCTGGACCTGGCCAGTGTCGAGCGTTTGCTGAACGAGGCGGGTGGTGAGGTGTATGTCGCCAACCTCAACAGTGAAAACCAGATTGTCATTGCTGGTAGCGATGTGGCGATGGCTGCGGTCGCGGCCAGGGCGCGCAGCCTGGGCCGAGGTGTAGCGCGGCGGCTGGCGGTCAGTGTGCCATCGCATTGCCGGTTACTCGATGGCCCGGCAGCGGAGTTGGCCAGTGCGTTCGCCACGGTCGGGCTGCAACGGCCCCGTATCACTTACCTCAGTGGCAGTAGCGCGCGGCCGATCTTCGACCCGCAGCGCCTGCGTGACGACCTGGCTGGCAACATGGCGCGGGTAGTGGATTGGCGTGCTACGTTGCGCAACGCCTTTGAGCGCGGCGTGCGCCTGCACCTGGAAATGCCGCCGGGCAGCGTGCTCAGCGGGCTGGCCCGGCCCGTGTTCGAGCAGGGCAGGGTGGTGGCAGTGGAAGGCACCCGTTGGGACACCCTGGATGCGCTGCTGCGCCAGGAGGTGGCCCAGACCCGATGATTGCAGCCGGCTGGCGCGGTCCCTGTGGGAGCGGGCATGCCCGCGATCACGGGCGAAGCCCGTGCCGTACACCGAGGTGCCTGTTTCGCGGGCGCGCCCGCTCCCACAAAGACTGCAAACCCTGCACAAGTGTGTGTTTACAAGAACAACAACAAGCAACTTCGACACTACCTGAGGACAACAACAATGATCATCTATGGTGTGGCACTGCTGGCGGTATGCACGCTTGCCGGCGTCATCGTCGGCGACTTCCTGGGCGTGCTGCTGGGCGTCAAATCCAATGTGGGCGGGGTTGGCATCGCCATGATCCTGCTGATCTGCGCACGGCTGTACATGCACCGCAACGGCGGCATGAGCAAGGAGTGCGAGTTTGGTGTGGGCTTCTGGGGCGCGATGTACATCCCGGTCGTGGTGGCCATGGCGGCCCAGCAAAACGTGGTCACCGCCCTGCACGGCGGGCCAGTAGCGCTGCTGGCGGCAGTAGGTGCGGTGTTGGTGTGCGGGGCGACCATCGCCCTGATCAGCCGCAGCCATCGCGGCGAGCCTTTGCCTGCGCTTGAACCCACCCCCGAAACCAGCACGCACGTTGCCCCGGCAGGAGGTCGTTGAACATGTGGCCGATCATTGACAATGCCCTGGAACATAACGGCCTGATCACTGCCTTTGCAGTGGTGGGCGCCATCATGTGGTTGTCGGTTGTGCTGTCGAAATACCTCACGTTCGGCCGGGTGCACGGCTCGGCCATCGCCATCGTCATCGGCCTGGTGCTGGCCTGGGTAGGCGGCACCGTGACGGGCGGGCAGAAAGGCCTGGCCGACATGGCGCTGTTCTCCGGCATCGGCTTGATGGGTGGGGCCATGCTGCGGGACTTCGCCATTGTTGCCACGGCCTTTGAGGTGCAGGCCACCGAAGCGCGCAAAGCCGGCATGATTGGCGCGGTGGCGCTGTTGCTGGGCACGGTGTTGCCGTTCATTGTCGGCGCGGCGGTGGCCTATGCCTTCGGCTACCGCGATGCGGTGAGCATGACCACCATTGGCGCGGGCGCGGTGACGTATATCGTCGGGCCGGTGACCGGGGCGGCGCTGGGTGCCAGTTCGGATGTGATGGCCCTGTCGATTGCCACCGGGCTGATCAAGGCGATCCTGGTGATGGTGTTCACCCCGGTGTCGGCGCGCTTGCTGGCACTGGACAACCCGCGTTCGGCGATGGTGTTCGGTGGCTTGGCGGGCACGGTATCGGGCGTGACAGCAGGGCTGGCGGCGACGGATCGGCGGCTGGTGCCGTATGGCGCGTTGACGGCCACCTTCCATACCGGGTTGGGGTGCTTGATGGGGCCTTCGATTCTGTATTTCTGCGTACGGGGGTTGGTTGGCTAAAGGGAATCTGAAAGGAAATTCCACCCTGTGGGAGCGGGCTTGCACCGCGAAGCAGGCGACGCGGTGTATGGCACCGGCTTCGCCGGTGTTCGCGGCCACGGCCGCTCCCACATGGACTGCGTCACCTTCAAGTAAAGCAACCCGTTGCCCCCAAATCGGGGAAAAACGCCGGGTGATCCTCCCCAATCTGTTTCGGTTGCCTACGTAACCAGCTGAAAAAACAGAATATTTACTCCTGGCACACACCTTGCTCCATACCTCCGCAGAGTTCCCGTGTCCCGGAGGTGCAGCATGTCTACGCCACGCAAAGGCCCCCTTCTGTCATCACTCGTTCTGGCCCTGCTCGGCTGGGAAACGACCAGCGAGGCGGCCGTGCAGTGCCAGCGCACCTTGGTCGCCAATGTGGTGGCGCTGGACCAGCCATTGATGTTCAACCGCCTTGGCGCGCAAAACGCCAACGGCATGATGTTCGCCCTGCGTGAAGACGTGGTGGACGACAAGCAAGTCCCCCTCAGCAAGGGCGGGGCCGCTGTGCCGGGCAAGGTCACCCTGCGCCCGGACAAGCGCCCACGGCCAATCGTGCTGCGGGTTGCTGCCGGTGACTGCCTCACGGTCAACCTGACCAACCTGCTGGCCTACCAGGCCAACCCCAACAAGCACGGTATCGACCACGAAGAAAACGAGGTCGAAGGCGAGGAGGAGGGCCCGGAAACCGAGGTCGAAAACGAAGGGGGTGAAGATTTCGTTGCCGATGAGCAGGTCAATGACCGGCATGTCGGCTTCCAGGTGAACGGCATGCAGGCGGTCAACAGCATTGGCGACATCGCCGCCAACACCGGCCGCAACGGCAACTTCCTGGTGTCGCCGGGCAACACCCGCAGCTACACCTTGTACGCCGAGCGCGAGGGGGCCTTTGCGGCCACCAGCCAAGGCGCCACCTTTGGCGGCCAGGGTGGGGCGGGTAACGTTGCCAACGGCCTGTTCGGCCAGGTGGTGGTTGTCCCCAAAGGTGGGCGAACCTACCGCAATACCCTGACCGAAGAAGAAATGCGCCTGGCCACCACCGGCCGCACCGCCACCGGCCAACCGGTGATCGACTACCAGGCCCGCTACCCGCAGGCCGAACCGTGGGTTACCGAGGGCAAGGCCGGCAAGCCGATCATTGCCATGGTCGACGGCAATGAAATTCTCAACAGTGAAACCGACGCCATCGTCATGGGGCCGAACCCCGACGGCAGCTTCCCGCGCTCGACCTACCCGCTGGAAAGCGTCAACAAACGCAACCCGGCACTGCCCAACCGCCTGGAGGCGTTCCGCGACTTCGCCTCGCAGTTCGCCGATGAAGTGGCTGCCACCCAGGCCTTCCCAGGTTACTGGGCGGACCCGGTGATGGGCCACGTGCTGGAGCCGACCCGCGATTCGTTCATGATCAACTACGGCTCTGGCGGCATGGGCGCTGAAGTGGTCGCCAACCGCCTGGGCGTGGGGCCGATGCATGACTGCCTGTCGTGCGCCTACGAGGAGTTCTTCCTCAGTGCCCATACCGTGGGCGATATAGGCACCCTCGTGGACGTGCCAGCCAACGTCGGCCTGGAGAACATTCGCCCAGGCGAAACCCCGCCAGCCAGCGCTGTGGGCGTCAAGGCCAACATGGCCCTGTACCCGGCAGAGCCCGCCAACGTGCACCACAGCTACATTGGCGACTTCACCAAGTTCCGCAACACCCACAATGGCCATGAGCAGCACATCTTCCACCTGCATGGTCACCAGTGGCTGTTCAACCCCAACGACGACAACTCCGACTACATCGACGCCCAAGGCATCGGCCCGGGTATCGGCTACACCTACGAAATCGCCAACGGCGGTTCGGGTAACCGCAACCGCGTGGCGGGCGATGCCATTTACCACTGCCACTTCTACCCGCACTTCGCCCAAGGCATGTGGGCCATGTGGCG
This sequence comes from Pseudomonas sp. NPDC008258, assembly GCF_042956345.1. NCBI lineage: Bacteria > Pseudomonadati > Pseudomonadota > Gammaproteobacteria > Pseudomonadales > Pseudomonadaceae > Pseudomonas > Pseudomonas sp. NPDC008258. The sequence continues at coordinate 74,956 of NZ_JBIBGE010000025.1, read as the reverse complement.
GGTACATGACGTGTTCGAGGAAGGCACCCGGCTTGAAGTGAGCGGGCAGGGCGCCAATGGCTTCCACAGCACGCCGTTCGCCCTGCGCAGCGGCAAGCCGGCCGTTGGCGCCCGGGCATTGCCTGATGGCGAGATTGTTGCCGGTACGCCGATCCCCGCCATTGTGCCGCTGCCTGGCAAGGCCATGGCGCCGATGCCGGGCAAGGTGGTGGTGGTACCCAAACTGTCCGAAGAACTCGTTGCCGCCAATGACGATGATGACGAGGAAGAGGACGACGATCACGCCAACGAAGCCCCTGCGCGCAAGGCAGTCGGTTCGCTGGCGCTGGTGGACCGTACCGATGCCAACCGCAACGCCGATGGCACCTTGAAAAACCCAGGCTACCCGTTCTGGATCGGCGGCATGGAAAGCAGTGTGGGTAACCGCCCGCCAACCCCGCCACTGGACATGCTCGACCCGGCACTGGCCCAGCAGTTGAAAGCCAGCGGCAAGGCCTTGTGGGCCAACCTCGACCCCAACCAGGTCGATGGCTGGGATGGCGGCCTGGGCCGGCATGCGCTGGACGGTGTGTCTGCCGGCGGCGAAGCGGTGACCACCACCACCAAGCTGGACTTCTCCAAGGTGGTGCACAAGGCCAAACCCATCTACCTGCCTGAAGAAGGCACCGATGTCGAGCAGGCCGCCATGCAGTTCCATGCCAAGGCCGAGCACGCCAGCTACGCCCTGATCCCTGGCAGCCAGCCGGTGGCCAAGGCATTCCGTACCAACGGTGCGTTGCCCACTGCCGGCGCGCCATTCTACGAACCTTGCATGGACGACCGCGGCAAGCGCCTGACGCAAACCTCGGGGGTGGGCGAGTTCGTGAGCGGCGAGAGCCTTACCGGCATGAACTTCCGGGGTTCGTCTACCTTCACCGCCGACCGCCCGCGTATCTACAAAGGCGCCAACATCCAGTTTGACGCGGTGTACAACAAGGTCGGCTACCACTTCCCGCAGGCGCGCATTCTGGCGCTGTGGGAAGACGCCTGGCCGGTGATCACCAAGCAGCGCCCGCCAGAGCCGCTGGTGATGCGCATGAACACCTTCGATTGCACCATGTACACCCACACCAACCTGATCCCGTCGTACTACGAAATGGACGACTACCAGGTGCGTACCCCCACCGACGTGATCGGCCAGCACATTCACCTGCCCAAGTGGGACCTGACCGCCGCTGACGGCTCGGCCAACGGCTGGAACTACGAAGACGGCATTCTCTCGCCCGGCAGCGTGGTGGAGCGCGTGCATGCCATTCGTGCCTACAACGGCTGCACCGAAGGCGACAGCCGCGACGGCACTGCCGCCTGCCCGAAAGCCAAGCAGCACCCGTACTTCGGCCGCTTTGGCCGGGCGGACTGGCTGGGCGCACGCACGGCCATGCAGCGCTGGTTTGCCGACCCGCTGGTGAACGTGAACAACGTCGACCGTGGCCTGGGCACCATCTTTACCCACGACCACCTCGGCCCATCGACCCACCAGCAACTCGGGCTGTATGCCACCGTGCTGGCCGAACCTGCCGGCTCCACCTGGTACCATGCCGAAACCGGCGAACAGCTGTACAACCCGGCTACACGCCAGGACGGCGGGCCGACTTCGTGGCAAGCGGTGATCAAGACTGGCGACCACGATGGCGATGGCAAGAACGACAGCTACCGTGAGTTCTTCCTGGAGTACAGCGACTTCCAGCATGCCTATGAAGCCGGTGTGTACGTGGGCGCAGGCCCGGACGGTGTGCCCAATGGCCAGTCCTACCCGGCAACGGCCGACAGCTTCCGCTACGCCATCAACCCGCCGGTACGGCAGAAGGCATCCAACCTGCTGGAATCGGTAGTCGAGTCGCGCGGTGGCCTGGCCCCTGGCTGCCCAAGCCGGCCTTGCCCGCAGGCGATTTCGGTGGATGACCCTGGCATGTTTGTCGTCAACTACCGCAACGAGCCGCTGGCCCTGCGCGTGTTCGACCCGAACAAGGTCGGCCCCGATGGCAAGCGCGGCATGCAGGCGGACGGCCTGGCCGGCGACCTCAGCTATGCCCTGCAAAGCCGCACCGACCGTGCGATCCCGGCCATGAACATGGCGCCGTCGGCGATCACCTCGGCCGTTGGCCCAACCGGTGGCACCACGCTGTTCCCGCCGCACATCAACAAGGCCGGCAGCGAGCCGGGCGACCCGTTCACGCCCATGCTGCGCACCTACTCTGGCGACAACGTGCGCCTGCGCCTGCATGCCGGTGGCCACGAAGAGGAACACAACGTCACCCTGCACGGTGTGAAGTGGCTGCAGAACGGCTCGGGCTTCGGCAACAGCTCCAACTCGGGCTGGAGGGCCTCGCAGATGATCGGTATTTCCGAGCAGATGGGCTTCATGGCACCGGTGTCGATGATTTCCAGTTCGGCCGCTACCAATGGGGATTACCTGTACTCCATGGACGCGGCGCTGGAAGGCTACTGGAACGGTATCTGGGGGGTGATGCGCAACTACACCGCACAACGCGCCGACCTGTTCCCGCTGCCGAACAACACCCAGCCGGTGGCCATGCGCAATACCGTGAACTTCGACGGTATCTGCCCGAAAACCACGGCCAACCCCAACGGCATCGGTACCCGCACCACGGTCAAGCGCAGCTACGAGATTGTCGCGGCGCTGGCCAACGACATCCTGGAGAACCGCAACGGTGTCAGCATCAACGACCCGGCCGGCGCGGGCCAGCATGTTGGCGGGCCACTGAAGGCCAATGGCGGCACCCTGGTGTTCAACAGCCGCAAGACCAGCATCCCGCAGGTCACGGTGGTGGACGAAGAAGACGGCACAACCTTCACCGTGGGCGGCCACAGCGCGCCACTGCATGACCCGACCGCTGTGTTGTATGTACGCAAGGCCGACCTGGACACCACCACGGGCAAGCTCAAGGCCGGTGTACCGGTGGAGCCGCTGGTGCTGCGCGCCAACGCCGGGGACTGCATCAGCATCACCCTGGAAAACCGCCTGCCACAGGTCATGCCAGACCTGCCAAGTACTGCAGTGATGCAGAACGTGGTCAAGCGTGACCGCTTCGACAGCGAAGGTTCCACCGCCTTCAACAACAACCTGATGCGCCCGTCCAGCCATGTGGGCCTGCATGCCCAGTTGCTGGCCTACGACATCACCAAGTCCGACGGCGCCAACGTGGGCGCCAACCCGGTGCAAACCGTGCCACCCCGGGTGGGCAACAGCGGTGCCTACCCAAGCCGGGTGTACCAGTACTACGCCGGGCACCTGGAACGTGAGGGCAAACCGGTGCTGCAACTGGGCCGCACAGTGGACAACATCAACACCACTGCCATCGAGTTCGGTGGCCTGAACCTGGCGCCGTCGGACTTCATCAAGCAGCCGCAGAAAGGCCTGGTGGGTGCCATGAGCATCCTGCCGCAAACCGCGACCTGGACCGAGGACACCGCCAGCCGGGCCCAGGCCACGGTCAAGGTCACCGGCCAGCCCGACTACCGCGACCTGGTCACGGTGTGGCAGCGCTCGATGAACATGCGCTGGGCTGATGGGCGCCCGGTCGAAGGCATCGCCACCGAAGGCAACGGCGTGCCCGGGGACCCGAAAGACAACGGCAACATGGCCATGAACTACAAGACCGAACCGCTGTGGCTGCGCTTTGGCCTGGCGCCGGATGCACCCTTTGGCCATGCCGATGGCTTCGGCTTTGCCGATGTGCCGAACGCACACATGGCGTACAGCAACGCCCTGGTCGGCGGCGACCCGCAAACCCCGGTGCTGTATGCCAAGCCCGGCCAGCCAGTGCGCAGCCATGTATTGATGCCCAGCGGTGGCAGCCGCGGCATCACCTACCAGCTGGACGGGCACCTGTGGCCGCTGCACAACTACCAGGCCGAGAAGAGCGACGCGGATGGCTACCCGATGAGCCTGCCTGGCATTGGTTCGGTGCGCTTCGGCTACAACCCGATGGCCATGTACATCGGGGCCCAGGAAAGCGTGCTGCCCGCGGCGCACTTCAGCTTCATGCTGCCAAGTGCCGGCGGTGCCAACGCGGTGGCGGGTGACTACCTGTTCCGCGACTACGCCGCCTACGGCAACCTTTCGGGGCTGTGGGGGATTCTGCGGGTGACCAACGAAGCGCCGCCGGCAACGGCCCCGGCGCAGTGATAGAAGGGGAGCGCGAGCATGAACAAAAAGACTCGCCCTGCTTACTTGGGGGTAGTGCTGGGAGTGGCGCTGATCGGCCTGGGCGTGGCGTATGAAAAGCTCTGGTGCGACCCGCGTGAGCTATTGCAGGAAGAAACGGCCGATGTGCAGGGCCCGCACCGGCTCAGCCGCGACGGCGTGACCGTGGAGTTCGAGGCCCGGCCGCTGGCCGGGGGCGAGCTGAAAGAAGGCGGTTTTGCCAACATCCGCTTCAAGCTCAGCGACCAGACCAGTGGCCAGCCGCTGTCAGGCATGGCGCCGGGGGCATGGATCGACCCGGCGCAGTCGGCCCCGGTGGGCGACCGCGACCAAAGCTGCAAGGCGCGGGTGGCGCTGTTTCTCAAGAGCAGCATCGGCGCCCGGCCCCTGCTCGACCTGAACAGCTACTTCCTGTTGATGCTGAACAACGACGCCAGCCTGACAGTGATCGACCCGACGGTCTCGGTGGGGGGCGTGACCAGTACCCTGGCCCGCATCGACCTGCCGGGGCGGCCCATGGACTGGGTGGCCACCAGCGACGACAAGCAGGTGTTCGTGTCGATCCCCGAGCGCGGCAAGGTGGCGGTAATCGATACCGAAACCTTCACCCGCGTGGCCGACCTGAACGCCGGCGACCAGCCGCTGCGGGTAGCCTTGCAACCGGACCAGCACCGGCTGTGGGTGGGTAACAACAGCAGTGACCCGGCCAAGGGTGGGGTGACGGTGATCGATGTGCCAGGGCGCACCACCCTGAAAAGCTTCAACACCGGCACCGGGCACCACGAAATAGCCTTCAGCGCCGACTCGCGTTTTGCCTTCGTCAGCAACCGCGACAGCGGCACCCTCAGCGTCATCGACATCCCGGAAATGCGCCTGGCCAAGACCCTTCAGGTTGGCCCACACCCGCTGTCGGTCAGCTACTCGGCGTTGTCCCAGGCCGTGTATGTGGTCGATGGTGAGGAAGGCAGCGTGCGGGTGTTCGACGCCCGCAGCCACCAACTGCGCCATACGGTCAAGGCCGAACAGGGCCTGGGGCCGATGCGCTTCAGCAGTGATGGCCGCTACGGCATCGTGCTCAACACCCTTGAGAGCCAGGCCCTGGTCATCGACGCCAGTACCGACAAACTGATCCATCAGATTCCGGTAGCGGCCGAACCGTACCAGCTGACCTTCACCAAGGGTTATGCCTATGTGCGCGGCCTGGCTTCCCCGAAAGTGACCATGATCAACCTGTCCAGCCTGGGCGAGGGCCGCTCACCCATCGTGCAGGGTTTTGAAGCCGGCCCGGCCGCACCGCGCCAGGCCGGTGACCTGCCGCTGGCGCAGGGGTTGTCGGTGTCGCGCGATGACAACTCGGTGTTCGTGGTCAACCCGGTGGACAACACTACCTACTTCTACGCCGAGGGCATGAACGCGCCGATGTCCGGCTATAACAACCGTGGGCACCAGGCCCGTGCCGTCATCGTCGTCGACCGCAGCCTGCGCGAAGTAGCGCCCGGGGTGTACGGCTCGACGGTGAAGCTGCCCGCCGCCGGCAAGTTCGACGTGGCTTTCCTGCTCAACCAGCCGCAGATCATCCACTGCTTCAGCACCGATGTGGCCGAGTCACCCAATGCCGGCAAGCGCAAGGGCGCGCATGCCGAGTTCATCGGGCTTGACCAGCCGATGCCCCAGCACGGCGCCATTACCGCACGGGTACGCATCGTCGGCGACGACGGTCAGCCTCGGTTGGGCCTTAACGATTTGAGCCTGCGTTACTTTTTGGCGCCGTCGTCGATGCCGCGCAACCTGCAACTGCAAGAAGTGGGCGAGGGTGTCTATCAGGCAGCCCTGACACTGCCTGAAGCGGGCGCCTGGTACCTGCATGTGCAGTCGCCCTCGCTGGGGCGCAAGTTTGCCGAAGAGAACTACACCAGCCTGCGTGTCCTGCCGGCCGCAGCGACCAACGCTTCCCAGACTGACGTGAGGAATGTGCGATGAACACCAGGCATGCTTTCACACTGTTGGCCCTGAGCCTGGCACTGGCCAGCAACCTGGCCCACGCCCACGCCGGTCACGATCACAAAGGCCACGCCGAGCAGCCCCCGGCGGCAAGCCAGGAAAAGACCAGCGTGCGTTTTGCCGACGTTTCACTGCTGAACCAGGACGGCATGCCGGTGCGGCTGGAGCCAGACCTGGTAGGTGACCACCTGGTGGTCATGGGTTTCATTTACACCAGTTGCACCACGGTGTGCCCGGTGGTGTCGTCGATCATGGGCAAGGTCCAGCAACAGCTGGGTGGCCGGGTAGGCGAGGAAATCCACATGGTGTCGATCAGCGTCGACCCGCAGCGTGACGACGCCAAGCGCCTTCAGGCATACGCCAAAGCCTTCCAGAAGGGGCCGGGCTGGAGCTGGCTGACCGGCACCCCGTACGCCATCACCGAAACCCTCAAGGGCCTTGGCAGCTTCAGCGCCGACCTCAGCCAGCATCCGCCGCTGATCCTGGTGGGCGACGGGCGCAGCGGGCACTGGACACGCTACTACGGCTTTACCGACCCGGCGGTACTGATCGAAGAAATCAACCGCCTCAGCGCCCGACGGGTGCATGCCAAGAGCACGGCCATTGCCGACCATCATGAGGTGCAACCATGAGCACTGTAATTTCCCGCCGCGCCGGCATGCGCCCTTTCGACTGGCTGGTACTGGGCGGCTGCCTGTGGATTCTCGCCTCGGTGGCGTTCGCCCACGAAGGCCATGCACCGCAAGCGCCAGCGCCACAGCCGGCACCGCAGGCGATGACCAGTGGCGGCGGCACCCGCGACGCCCAGGCCTGGTTCACCGACACCGTACTGAAGGACCAGAACGGCCGCGAGCTGCGCTTCTACAGCGACGTGCTCAAAGACAAGGTGGTGATGCTCAACGTGATCTTCACCCACTGCACCGACGCCTGCCCGCTGATTACCCGCAAGCTGCGCGAAGTGCGCGAGGCCATGGGGCCGCAGCTGGCCAGCCAGGTGACGTTCGTGTCGATCAGCAGCGACCCGCTTAACGATACCCCGCAGGCGCTCAAGGCGTTTGCACAGAAGCAAGGGGTGGACGGGCCGAACTGGCTGTTCCTGACCGGTGACAAGGCCAACGTCGACCTGGTGCTCGGCCGGATCGGCCAGTTCCTGCCCAGCCCTGAGCAGCACTCCACGCAGCTCATTGCCGGTGATGTGGCTGGCAAGCGCTGGAGCAAGATCCGCCCCGATGCGCCAGCCGTGGCCATTGCCCAGCGCATGCAGCTGCTGACCCAGCCTTTGGCTGGCCGGTGAGTATCATGAGCACTTGGGTGGCCTTGTGCTGGTGCTGCTGGCCTCGTCGCCGGCAAGCCAGCTCCCACAGAGAATGCACCGCCCGTAAATGCAGCGCTATCCCTGTGGGAGCTGGCTTGCCGGCGATGAGGCCAGAACAGGCTAAAGCAGGTATCAGCACAATACTGGTCCTGTTGATTGGCATGGTACTTGGCACTTCGGCGCTTGCGCTGGACCTCACCGACCACGAGCAAGCCGGCAAACGCCTCTATCGCGAGGGCGTCTCCAGCAGTGACGCCCAGCTGCTGGCCCGTGTCGGTGCCAGCAGCATGAGCGTGCCCGCCAGCGTACTGCCCTGCGCGAGCTGCCACGGCAACGATGGCCGTGGCCGTGCCGAAGGTGGCGTGCGCCCACCCAGCCTCGACTGGCAACGCCTGGCACTCGGCCCAGGCCCGCGCGAAACCAATGGCCGCCACTACCCGGCGTACACCGACGCCAGCCTGGCACGCGCTATCCAGCATGGCGTGGACCCGGCCGGCAACCGCCTGGACCCGGCCATGCCACGTTTCGAATTGACCCTGGCCGACCAGCGTAACCTCACGGCCTATCTCAAACGCCTGGCGCAGGAGCTCGACCCAGGTGTGGAGGAGGGCGTGCTGCGCTTGGGCACCTTGCTGCCGGCATCCGGCCCGCTGGCCGAAGCGGGGCAGGTGGTGCGTGCGGTGCTGGAGGACGGCGTGGCGCAACTCAACCAGCAAGGTGGCATTCACGGGCGGCGCCTGGAACTGGTGGTGCTTGACCCTGGTTTGGACCCCGCCAGCGCCGAACACGCCTTGCAACGGTTGCTGGAGCAGGAGCGCGTGTTCGCCCTGATCTCGCCCCTGGCGCCGATGCTCGACGCGCGCCTGGCAACCTTGCTGGCACCGCAGAATGTACCCCTGATCGGCAGTACCCCGCGCAGCGGCGGCAGCTCACAGATATTCGACCCGCTGCCCGGCTTGCCCGTGCAGTTGCTCAGCCTGGCAGGCCATGCCCGTACAGCGCTGGGCCTGGCCTCAGGCGACCTGCGCGTGGTGTATGCCGGCAGCGAGCAGGCAGCGTTGGCCCAGCAGGTGCGCGAACGGTTGCAGCAACAGGGCTGGGCGCCACCTGCCGTCCAGGCCTTCGACGGCCAGGCCGTGGACGGGCAGGGCATCGTCTTCCTTGGCCGCGCCCAGGCCTTCGCCGAGCTGGCCGCGAGCTTGCAGGCAGCTGGCCGCCAGCCCTACCTGTTCGCGGCCTCAAGCCAAGTGGCCGGCGCCGTGGCGCGCCTGCCCGTGCAGTGGTCGCAGCGGGTGTTCCTGGCCTACCCCTATGTGCCTGAAGACTGGACCGAGCAGGGCCTGGCGGCCCTTGCCGGGCTACAGCAGCGCCAGGGCCTTGACCCCCGCCAGGCATCGTTGCAGGTCAATACCCTGTGCGCTTTGCGCCTGCTGAGTGAAGCGCTGAAGCAGATCGGCCGGGACGCCAGCCGCGAGCAGCTGATTGCCGCGCTGGAAGGCCTGCACGATGTAACGACCGGCCTGACCCCGGCGCTGGGCTTCGGCCCCGGTCGCCGGCAGGGCATGGCCGGTGCCCATGTGGTGGCGGTGGCGCTGCCCGGGCCCCGCTTCACTTCGGTCACCCCATACCGGCCGGTGCCGGATACCCCTTGAACGGAGGCTGCCATGCGTAGCGTATTGCTGTGCCTGTTGCTGGTGCTGGCCGAGGCGAGCTGGGCCGATGTGCCGGCAGCGCGGGTGAATGGCGTGGAAATCAGTGTGACGCGCCTGGAGCGCTATTTCAGTGAATACCTGAGCGCCCAGGGGCGCGCGGTAACCAGCATCCGCAACCCAGGTTTGTACAAGCGCCTGCGCGACCAGGCCCTGGACGAGCTGATCGACAAAGAGTTGCTCTGGCAGGAGGCCAGGCGCCAGGGCATCGCCATCAGCGATGAGCAGGTGCGGGCGCATGTGGGCGAGGTCGAAACCGCGTTTGGCAGCCCGGCAATTTTCGAACGGCGGCTGGCGGAGGCGGGCTTTGATAGGGCACAGTACACTGAATACACCCGGCAAGACATGGCGGCCCAGCAGGTGTATGCCCAGCTCAGCGCAGTCGACACGCCGAGCCAGGCTGAGGTGGAGGCATTTTATGATGCCAACCAGCAAAGACTGCAAGGAGCGCAGAACCAAAGTGATAACCCTTCGGTCATACGTGAGCAGGGCCTGGTCTTGGCCAGGGCAGCGCTCATCACCACACGAGAAGCAGATGCGCGCCGTTCCGTGCGCCAACGTTTGCGTGACGCCGCTAACGTGGAGGTTGCTGACTGAGGCCCCTGATGGCGTTTCCCCCAAAGCTGGGGAATTAAGGTTTGGCCATGTGCCATCATTTTCCCCGCTTGTGGGGAACAGGGTGGGTGCGCCTGGCCGCCGCGATTCGGGAGTTGGCATGCGCGTTAGTAAAATCAATAACTTACAGCGGTGCAACATGACTATTCACGCCTGGCACGAAGCCTGCTCAAGCCTGTACAAGGGCGCACTTCGCAGACCGGGTAACCGGGCAGTACTTGGGAGTCGACCTTGGTGAACAGAGTATTGGTAGTCGATGACGAACAGACCCTTGCGCAGAACCTGCAGGCGTATTTGCAGGCGCAAGGCCTGGATGTTCATGTTGCCCACGACGGTGCCAGTGGTATCGAACAGGCTGCAAGCCTGGCACCGCAAGTGATCGTGCTGGATTACCGCTTGCCCGACATGGAGGGTTTTCAGGTTCTGGAGGCCGTACGCAAGAACAGGCAGTGCCATTTCGTGCTGATTACCGCCCACCCCACTGTTGAAGTGCGTGAGCGGGCCGCCGAACTCGGTGTGAGTCATGTCCTGTTCAAGCCGTTCCCGCTGGCGGAACTGGCACGTGCGATCTTCGACCTGATGGGCATCGAGCGCCGGCGCAGGGCCACGGACAACCCGGCTGAAGGGTTCGTCGAACGACGCCAGAACAGGAACGAATCGTTCCCCCTGCAGTTGTACGATGGAAGCTGGGTGTTGGCTGACCGCCGCCGTAATGGCGCCAAGCCCCCGGGGCCCGACGACGAACAACTGCTCACAGGGGAATAGCGGCGCCCGCACCCCTGGCCGAGCCAGCCTGCGATGCGCCCCTGAGCGGAGTCGCAGGCCATGCCAGAAGCATTCGATGCAACCCGGGATCTGCAACAGCCTGCACCGGCCTCTTCGCGGGCATGCCCGCTCCCACAGGATACGCGTGATCTTCAGGTTTGCAGTGAACCTGTGGGAGCGGGCATGCCCGCGAAGAACCCAGCACCACTTTCAGCCTACCCCCGCGACCTGTTGGCTCAGGCCCGACTGCAAGCCAGTGACGAGCGCGTGCTCACCTGCCTGGAACGCCTGGCCTGCGACACCCCCGACACCTTCACCCGCCGCCTGGGCCTGACCCTGCACTACCCGGTGCTGGACAGCCACAGCCTGCTGGCCAGCACCCCGCGCTTCGACAAGGTGACCCTGGCCCAATGCCTTAAACGCGAATTCGTGCTGATCGAGCAGGGCGGCCAACTGCTGGGCGTGTTCGCCGACCCGTTCGACCACGCCCGCCTGGCGTGGATCGACGATGTGCTGCAAGGCGCGCCGTTGTACCTGGCCCACGCCGCCGAGCTGGCCACCTTCCTGGCCCGCCACGAAGAAAGCTTCCACGCCGTCGATGCCCTTGACCACGACGCCGAGGCCAGCAGCGAAGGCGACCCGCTGCAACGCCTGTCGCTGGCCAGCATCAGCGAAGACCAGAGCCGCGTGGTCAAACTGGTCAACTCCACCCTGTACGACGCCCTCAAGCTGCATGCCAGCGACATCCACCTGGGCATGACCGGCCAGGGCCTGACCATCAAGTACCGCATCGACGGTGTGCTGAACGGTGCCGGCAAGGCCAGCGGCAGCGCCTTTGCCGACCAGGTAATCTCGCGCATCAAGGTCATGGCCGAGCTGGACATCGGCGAAAAACGCGTGCCCCAGGATGGCCGCTTCAAGGTGGCCGTGGGCGACCGCCAGATCGACTTCCGCGTATCGATCATGCCCAGCATCTTTGGCGAAGACGCCGTGCTGCGGGTGCTCGACAAGCAGGACTTGTCCGACCGGGTCAGCGGCGTGCAGTTGCAAGCGCTTGGCTTTGCCGACGAGACCCTGCGCGCGCTGCGCCGGCTGGCCGCCGAACCCTACGGCATGATCCTGGTCACCGGCCCCACCGGCAGCGGCAAGACCACCACCCTGTACGCCATGATCAGCGAGATCAACCACGGCGTGGACAAGATCATCACCATCGAAGACCCGGTCGAATACCAACTGCCCGGCGTGCTGCAGATCCCGGTGAACGAGAAGAAAGGCCTGACCTTTGCCCGTGGCCTGCGCTCAATCCTGCGCCACGACCCGGACAAGATTCTGGTCGGTGAGATCCGCGACCCGGACACTGCCCAGATCGCCGTGCAATCGGCGCTCACTGGCCACCTGGTGTTCACCACCATCCACGCCAACAACGTGTTCGATGTAATCGGCCGCTTCAGCCAGATGCAGGTCGACCCCTACAGCTTCGTTTCAGCGCTCAACGCGGTGCTGGCCCAGCGCCTGATCCGCCTGGCCTGCCCGCATTGCGCCACGCCCTGCGAGCACGACGACGACACCCTGTACGGCTCGGGCCTTACCCGTGAAGGCGTGGCCGGCTGGAAGTTTGTGCGCGTGCAGGGCTGCGGCCAGTGCCGTGGCAGCGGCTACCGCGGCCGCAGCGCCATCGCAGAGCTGCTGCACCTGGACGACGACCTGCGGCAAATGATTGTCGAGCGTCGCCCCCTGTCGCAAATCAAGACACACGCCTGCCAGCGTGGCCTGCGCCTGCTGCGCGCTTCGGCCCTGGACCTGGTCCGTGATGGCCGCACCACCCTTGAGGAGATCAACCGTGTCACATTCATCTGATCGTTTCTGTGCCGTACTCGGCGCCGAGGGTGTCGGCTTGGGTTGCTGGCACAAACACCAGCACCGGTGGCTGGGCAGCCGCGAGTTCAGCTGCGATGCCGCCCAACCGGTGTGGGCAGCCGCTGTGGACGCGCTCGCCGCGCTGCTGGCCGAGCATGCCGTGCGTGGCGCCCAGTTGCGGGTGCTGCTGTCGGCCCGCTACAGCCGCTTCTGCCTGGTGCCCTGGAGCGACGCAATCGGCAGCCCGCGTGAGCTGGACGCCTATGCCCGGGCCTGTTTCGAAAACCTCTACGGGCAGCCGCTGGACGACTGGCGCATCGTGCTGTCGCCCGAGCCTGCCGGCGCCCCCCGCATCGCCACGGCGCTGCCCGAAGCCCTGCTGCAACGGTTGCAGGGGCTGGGCCGGGAAAGCCGCCTGAGCCTGCGTTCGGTACAGCCGTACCTGATGGCTGCCTACAACCGTTGCTCGCCACAGCTGGAGCAGGGCGACTTCCTGTTCGTGCTGGCCGAACCACGCCGCAGCGTACTGCTGCTGGCGGCTGGCGGTGCCTGGCAGCAAGTGCTGGCGCAAGGCTGCGCCGACAGCGACCAGGCCCTGCAAGCGTTGATCGAGCGCACCTGCGAGCTGTACGGCGAGCAGATGCCCCGGGTGTACCTGCATGCCCCAGGCCGGGGCGACGTGCCGCAACTGGCGGCGGTGCAGCTGTGCCAGCCGGCCAGCGAAGCCGACCCGCTGTGCGCCATGTGGCGGGCGGTGGCCTGACATGCGCCGCCTCGAACTGGAATTCCAACCCCGGCGCAGCGGCCCGCTGGCCTGGTCGCTGCTGGCCCTGGGCAGCGCCTTGATCGCCGGCCTGGTGCTGCTGCAGCAAACCTTGCAGAGCGAGCAGGTGGACCTTGAAGCCAGCGTGCACAGCCTGGAGTTGCAACTGGGCCGCCGCCCGGCCACCGCCGCACCTTTGAGTAGTGCCGCCAGCCGCGAACAGGCCGAGCGCCTGGCGCAGATGCGCAGCGTATCCCAGCAACTGCAACGCCCTTGGCAGCAGCTGTTCGCCATGCTCGAAGCCATGCCACAGGACGATGTCGCGCTGCTTGGCCTGACCCCGGATGCGCGCAAGGGCCAGGTGCGCATCAGCGCTGAAGCACGCAGCCTGGAAGCGATGCTGCAGTACCACCAGCGCCTGGAAGCCAGCGATGAGCTCAGCGATGTGTCGCTGCTCAACCATGAAGTGATGGCCGCACAGCCTGAGCACCCGGTGCGCTTCACCCTTACCGCCACCTGGGAGACCGGCCATGCGCGCCCTTGAGCTGAACAGCCTGATTCTTCAGGAACGCCTGCGCCGCGTCGGCCCGGTCGGCCTGGCGGCGGTCGCGGTGGTTTTGCTGGCCGTGGGCGTGGCAGCTGCTGGCGTGCTGCCGCAGTGGCAGAACGTGCGCGAGCTGCGTGCCACCGAAGCGGACGCCAGTGTGCAGGTCGGGCGGGTCAAGCGTGGCGAGTTGAAGATCGCCACCAAGCCCGAGCAACAGGCGCTCGACAGCCTGCGCCAGCAACTACCGGGGCAACCCCAGGCCAGCGAGCTGATCGAACGCCTGTACCACCTGGCCAGTGCCGAGCACATCAGCCTGGCCCGTGGCGAGTACGCCCTGGGCATCGATCCCAAGACCCAACTGGCGCGTTACCAGATCGTGCTGCCAGTGCGCGGCAGCTACCCGCAGATTCGCGGCTTCCTCAAAGGGCTGCTGAAACAACTGCCGACCCTGGTGCTGGAAGACCTCGAACTGCAACGCAAACGTATCGGCGACAGCGAGCTGAATGCCCGCCTGCGCATGACCCTTTACCTGTCGAGGTCGTGATGAACACACAACGTGCAGTCATCTGGGCCGGCTTCCTCGGTTTGAGCGCGGCGTTGGCGTGGGCACCGGGGCACTGGTTCGGCCAGGAAGACGGCGTCGCGGCCTTCGCGGGCTCGCCCGCTCCCACAGGTTCGGCGGCGCCCACAAATCCTGTGGGAGCGGGCGAGCCCGCGAAAGGGCCGGAACAGGCTTCCCGCGATCTGTTCCCAACCCAGCGGTGGACCAAACCCCAGGCCCTGGCCACCGTCACCGAACAACCCGTGGTCGCCGCGCCGGTCGTGGCCGCCGCCCCGACTGCCCCTGAGCTGCCGTTCCAGTTCATCGGCCGCATGGGCAACAACGACGACCTGCAGATCTTTCTGCAGAGCGGCGAAAAACTCTACGTCGTGCGTCAGGGCGACATCATCGAAGACACCTATCGCCTCGATCGGGTATCGGCCGAAGAGCTGCGCCTGGTCTACCTGCCTTTGCATCAGTTGCAGACTTTGTCTGTAGGGAGCGCACCATGAAACCGTCCAAGCTATGCAAACCTGCCCCGTTCCTGCTGGTGGCGCTGTGTGTGGCCATTGCCGGTTGCGGTTCCACTGCCGTGCGCAAGGACAGCGACCAGCTGATGAAGGAAGGCCAGTACGAAGCCGGTATCGCCCGCCTGGAAGAAGCCCTGCGCGATGACCCGCGCGACACCGAGCTGAACATCGCCCTGGCGCACAGCCGCCAGGCGGCGGTCGAGGCGCTGCTGGGCCAGGCCGATGCCGACCGCATCCGCCATGACTTTGCCAATGCCCGCATGGGCTATGGCCGGGTGCTGACGCTGGAGCCGAACAACCGCCGCGCCCAGGAAGGTATCCGCCAGCTGGAGCTGATCCGTACGCTGGACGAGCGTGTGGCTCTTGGCCAGGCCGCACTGCGCCAGGGCGACCTGTTCGGTGCCGAGCGCTACATGCGCGAAGTGCTGCGCCTGGACCCACAGAACCAGAAGGGCATGGCCCTGCGCAGCGACATCGAGAACGTGCAGGCGCGCACTGCCCAGCCGTACCCACAGTTGCGCAGCAAGCTGGAGCGGCCGGTTACCCTGGAGTTTCGCGATGCCAACCTGAAGACCATCTTCGAGGTGCTGTCGCAGGTGGCGGGTATCAACTTCATCTTCGACAAGGACATGCGCCCGGACATGAAGGCCACCATCTTCGTGCGTGAAGTGCGCATCGAAGACGCCGTGGCGCTGTTGCTGGAGCAGAACCAGCTGCGCCAGAAGATCGTCAACGACAACACCCTGATGGTGTACCCCGACTCGCCGCAAAAGACCAAGGACTACCAGGAACTGGTCATGCGCACGTTCTACCTGACCAGCATCGATGCCAACACCGCGCTGAACATGGTCAAGACCATGCTCAAGACCCGCGACGTGTTCGTCGACGAGCGCCTCAACACCCTGACCATGCGCGACACCCCGGATGCCGTGCGCATGGCCGAGAAGCTGTTGCAGTCGCAGGACCAGTCCAACCCCGAGGTCGTGCTGGAAGTGGAGGTGATGGAAGTGGCCACCTCGCGCATCCTCGACCTTGGTTTGCAATGGCCCAACACCTTCGGCGTGCTCAGCAACGACGGCAAGCCGGTGAGCGTGCTCGACCAGCTGCGCGGCATCGACTCTAGCCGCATCAGTATCTCGCCAGCGCCGCAGGCCAAGATCAATGCCCAGGACAAGGACATCAACACCCTGGCCAGCCCGGTGATCCGCGTCAGCAACCGTGAGCAGGCGCGCATCCACATCGGCCAACGGGTACCGATTATCAGCGCAACCTCGGTGCCGTCTACCCAAGGCCCGGTGATTACCGAAAGCGTCACCTACCTGGACGTCGGTTTGAAACTTGAAGTGCAGCCCACCGTGCACCTGAACAACGAAGTGGCGATAAAGGTGGCCCTTGAGGTCAGTAACGCCACCCCGCTGGAGGCCACCCGCCAGGGCACCATCCCGGTCCAGGTCGACACCCGCAACGCCCAGACCAGCCTGCGCCTGCACGACGGCGAAACCCAGGTGCTGGCCGGCCTGGTGCGCAACGACCACAACGCCAGCGGCAACAAGATCCCCGGCCTTGGCGACATTCCCGGCCTGGGGCGGCTGTTCGGCAGCAACAAGGACGACATGAGCAAGAGCGAGCTGGTGCTGGCGATTACCCCGCGCATCGTGCGCAACCTGCCGTACCAGAGCCCGTCGGATATGGAGTTTTCCACCGGCACCGAGTCGGCCATGCAGGTACGCCAGATGGCACCGTTGCCGCCCACGGACGTACCCGGCAATGCGCCGACCACCGACGCGCCCGTGGTGGAAAGCCAGATGGCGGCCACCCCGGTAACTGTGAGCCCGCGGCCATGAAAGCGCAGCGCCGCATGCAGGGCTTCAGCCTGATCGAGGTGGTGCTGACCCTGGCACTGCTCGGGCTGCTGGCCAGCATGGCCGCGCCGCTGACCGAAACCGTGGTGCGCCGCGGCAAGGAGCAACAGCTGCGCGAGGCGCTGTACCAGATTCGCGACGCCATCGACGCCTACAAGCGGGCGTTCGATGCCGGCTACATCGAGAAGCGCCTGGACGCCAGCGGTTACCCGCCAAACCTGCAGGTGCTGGTGGAGGGCGTGCGCGATGTGCGCAGTGCCAAGGGCGCCAAGTTCTACTTCCTGCGGCGCATCCCACACGACCCGCTGGTGGCGGCCAAGGGTGAAGACGAAGGCGGCTGGGGCCTGCGCGCCTACGACAGCAGCCCCGACAACCCGCGCCAGGGCGAAGACGTGTTCGATGTTTATTCCAAGGCCCGTGGCAAAGGCCTGAACAACATCCCCTACGGGCAATGGTGACAGCCATGAAACGCAGCAAAGGCTTCACCCTGATCGAACTGCTGGTGGTCATGGCGATTATCGCCACGCTGTTGACCATCGCCATGCCGCGCTACTTCAACAGCCTGGAAAGTTCCCGCGAAGCCACCCTGCGCCAGAGCCTGTCGGTGCTGCGCGAGGCGCTGGACCACTACTACGGTGACACCGGTCACTACCCGGATTCGCTGGAGCAACTGGTGGATCAGCGCTACCTGCGCAACACCCCGGTCGACCCGATCACCGAGCGCAGCGATGCCTGGCAGCTGGTGCCGCCCCCTGAAGGCGTGGCCGGCGGCGTGGCCGATATCAAGAGCGGTGCCACAGGGAGGGCGCGTGATGGCAGCCTCTTCGCTGAATGGTAAGGCCAGCGCTGGCTTCACCTACCTGGGCGTGCTGCTGCTGATTGCGGTCAGCAGCGTGGCCCTGGCCGCCACCGGCACGATCTGGGCCAGCGCCGCCCAGCGTGACCGCGAGCGCCAGTTGCTGTGGGTGGGCGGCCAGTACGCCCAGGCCCTGCGCAGCTACTACCGCGCCTCGCCGGGCCTGGCCCAGTACCCACAGGACCTGGCTGACCTGCTGCAGGACAACCGCTTCCCGCAGGCCAAGCGGCACATTCGCAGGCTGTACCCCGACCCGATTACCAACAGCGACGAGTGGGGCTTGCTGCGTTCCATCGACGGCCGCATCACCGGCGTACACAGCCGCTCGGACGCCACCCCGTTCAAGCGCAGTGGGTTCAGTACCGAGTGGAGTGGTTTCGAAGGGCTGGAACATTACAGCGACTGGCAGTTCGTCGCCGAGCAGGCCTTTACCGAAGGTGCCGACGGCGTGCAGACCCACAGCGGCCCGGGAGATACGCCATGAACAGCCTGGCTGCGCTGTGCCTGGGCCTGCTGCTGGTGCTGGCCACGTCGGTCAAGGCCGGGGACGAGGATGAGATGCAGGGGTTCATCGTCGACAACACCATCTCGCACATCGGCCACGACTTTTACTACTACTTCGCCGACCGCCTGCGTGCCACCAGCCGCCTGGACTTCAACCTGGTGGTGCGCGAACGCCCGGACGCCCGCTGGGGCAGCCTGGTCACTGTGGAGTTCGAACGCGAAGTGATGTACCGCCGCTTCCTGCCACCGAACACCACCGAGCTCAAAGACGAGGCCATTGCAGCCGCCGACCTGGTCAAGCAGCAAATCATTCAACGCAAGCTGCAACGCCTGCTACAGGACACCACCGACTTGGAGAGGGACGAGCTATGAACCACCGTATTTCACGTTGCATTGCCGCCTGCCTGCTGGCCAGCGCCTGTGCTGCCCAAGCCACGGAGCTGGTGTACACCCCGGTCAACCCGGCCTTTGGCGGCAACCCGTTGAACGGCACCTGGCTGTTGAACAATGCCCAGGCGCAAAACGATTACGACGACCCCGACCTCAAGGACCGTGCCTCGGCCTTTACCGGCACCACCGCCCTGGAGCGCTTCAGCAACCAGCTGGAGTCGCGGATGTTGTCGCAGTTGCTGGACAACATCAGTAACGGCAGCACCGGCAGCATGGCGACCGATGCGTTTCTCATCGACGTCATCGACGATTCCGGGGCCTTGAGCATCAAGGTCACCGATCGCGCCACAGGAGAAATTTCGATCATTGAGGTCAGCGGCCTGAACCCCTGAGAGGGAAGGGCTTTTATGTTGGGGAGAGAACACCATGAAACGTCTGCTGAGCACATTGCTGATCGTCACCGCCCTGGGCCTGCAAACGGGTTGCAGCCTGCGCGAACCCATGTCGGCTGAACAGGACTCGGAAACCCCGACCCTGACACCCCGGGCCTCCACCTATTACGACCTGATCAACATGCCACGGCCCAAAGGCCGGCTGATGGCCGTGGTGTACGGCTTCCGCGACCAGACCGGGCAATACAAGCCCACCCCGGCCAGCTCGTTCTCCACCAGCGTCACCCAGGGCGCGGCCAGCATGTTGATGGACGCCCTGAGCGCCAGTGGCTGGTTCGTGGTACTGGAGCGTGAAGGGCTGCAGAACCTGCTGACCGAGCGCAAGATCATCCGTGCTTCGCAGAAAAAGCCTGATGTGGCGGAGAACATCATGGGCGAACTGCCACCGCTGCAGGCCGCCAACCTGATGCTGGAGGGCGGCATCATCGCCTACGACACCAACGTGCGCAGCGGCGGCGAGGGGGCTCGTTACCTGGGAATCGACATCTCCCGCGAGTACCGGGTCGACCAGGTAACCGTTAACCTGCGCGCGGTGGACGTGCGCACCGGGCAGGTACTGGCCAACGTGATGACCAGCAAGACCATCTACTCGGTCGGGCGCAGTGCCGGAGTGTTCAAGTTCATCGAGTTCAAGAAGCTGCTTGAGGCTGAGGTGGGGTACACCACCAATGAGCCGGCGCAGCTGTGCGTGCTGTCGGCGATCGAAGCGGCAGTGGGGCATTTGCTGGCGCAGGGGATTGAGCGGCGGTTGTGGCAGGTTGCGGGGGATGCAGGGGATGGCAAGGCGACGGTGGACAAGTACCTGAGTCAGAATCAGCAGCCTTGATCGACCTTGAGGGCCTCTTCGCGGGCTTGCCCGCTCCCACAGGTATGGCGTCGCTCTTGAGGGCACACCGTACCTGTGGGAGCGGGCAAGCCCGCGAAGAGGCCGGATCTGGCAACAGAATTGTTGCTGAAGGCCCACCAGCCTTGAAAGCTTTCCCTAGGGTCGGTAGGCTTCCTCCGCTGCTGTAAATCCAGCAGCCGGGTTTGGTAGCCCGCGATCAATCAAGGCGCACAAGCGCCCGCTCTGCGATACAGTTGGCGCTTTTTTGTGCCCGGCTGTTTCGTTTTATGGCGGCTGTGCGTAGGGCGCCTCCGTGCGCGCCGGTTTCCTTGATTCCCGGTCTACCAACCTGCGTACAGCCGTCACCCTGGTGCATTTTTCCACGCTGCTGAAAGGCGCATTTGCGACCAACCTCAAGGCGCTGGAGCTGGCCAAAGGGACCTGCCGTGATCTGTTGTTGAGTAATGACCATGGGC